>JAQWBQ010000031.1:13198-38307 GCA_028706295.1 Bacteroidales bacterium | reverse complement strand
ATGGTTTGCGGTTTTCGAATACTACAAAACAGATGCTTTTCTCTTTTGGGTTTAGCCCTTACAGCAGGTATTTACGAACATGTGATTGTTAAAAGTCATTGCTAAATTTTTACCGGAGTATTGATATCTACTTACATGTTCCTATATTCATTGTAAACTGTTTCTGTTCCCCTTCAAATGAAAGGATCACCGAATGGGATCTTATTCGTACCAGTTTCACATTTTGAATTTTCTCTCCGACTTTTATTATGGCATCCTGTTTATCGATCCTAAGACTTACCAGGGTACCCTCTTCTGTTTTTCCTTTGCTGATAATCCCGTAAATCTGCACTTGTGGCCATTTACAATTTCTTCTTTGGGTAATGGACTGCTTAGAAAAGGAGTTCGGTCTTGATAGATGTCCAAAAGGATCAGGGTAATTCAACAGTAGTGTGAAGGTGTCATTTGCGGTTATTAAAGATCCTTGTTTTTGTTTTTTTACTAAAAATTTCTGGTCACCACGGTGAACATTTAAATACGAAATTGCCCTGTAAGCAATTGACCCCCAAATTAGCAGAACAGCCGGGACCAGAATATATAGCAGCTTCTTATTCTTCATAATCGGATAGTCATTTGACTCTTATCTGATTACCAGTTTTCTGATCATGGAATAATCACTTTTATTACCTGCTTTATCGAATGACCTAACACGCCAATAGTATGTCCCAACTTTAAGTGAATCAGAGAACTCCGGACTATTACACCATACATTGATTACAGGATTAGTGAATAGGGAATCTTTATATAATTGCATACTATCTCTTATTGACGACCCGTTATCAGTTTGTCTTTTCCAAAGGAACCAGATCAGGCTATCAGCGGCAAGTTGTGCGTGATTGTCGGGTGCCATCAATTGAGGCTTGCCCGGAGGACTTGTATCAAGGTAGATAGACCTGGATGAATAGGGTGTGTTTGAACTGGTATTTTGGCCACGAACTTTCCAGATATAGGGTCCATCGCCATGTAAAAGAGTTATGCGGATGGTATCGGATTCTCCATCCTGTGAAAAGACACGATTTTGGCCATAATAGAGTTGGAAATTATAATTATCGGCATTGTACAATAATTCCCATTCAAACAAGAAAGTCATGATGTTTGTAGTATCCAGGTCAGGGGGAACAATGAGTCTTATCGTTTGATGGGAGATGTTGGCAGTGCTGTCCACAATCAACTTGTGCGTGGTAAAAGTTGATGAATATGCAAAATTTTCCGCACACACCCTCCATTCATATTTTCCTGGGAGCAAAGAATAACTGCATTTATTGCCATAAACCAGGGTATCAAGGATGAGCATTGAGATATTTATAAACGATGGGGTAACAACTTGGAGCTTATAATAATTTGCTCCATCAACGATATCCCACCAAAAAGTCTGAAAGGAAATGGTAGTCACAGCGCTATCGGGTGGAGCCAGAAGATTAACTTTTTTTGAAGTAATATCGGGTTCAAAAACAACACTGCATGCGGTTAAAACAAAACAAATAAAAAATAATAAGTGATTCCGGTTAAATTTCATCGGTTGGTTTTT
Organism: Bacteroidales bacterium; assembly: GCA_028706295.1. Lineage (GTDB taxonomy): Bacteria > Bacteroidota > Bacteroidia > Bacteroidales > FEN-979 > CAIVAT01. The sequence goes on along the minus strand of JAQWBQ010000031.1, from coordinate 36,740 downwards.
CTTATGGTTTGAAAATACAAAGACAAACTCAATGAGGTTTTATTGGTAATCCTATCTTTATTCAATCGGAAGCAAGAACTTATGATTTTTGGGACCTCCCTGTCGAACTCCAATTTGTTCAACAATCGAAGCAAATGGTCGTAATTTCCTTCAACACTAAATGTGTTTATGATTACCTCAAAATCATCTTCTTGATAAATATTAGCCGGAGGAATTCTTGTGATTCTGAAAGTAAAAAGACTTCCCGCTACCATAAGGCGGTCGAGGATATTTTGGCGTATTTCAGTTTCAGGGAGGTTGCTGAATCCAATTTGGTGTTCCAGATCGGTCAGCTTCTGTTCCAGGTAGCGTGGATCTGATTCCTCCTGATCAATTTTTTCTAACTTCTTTAATAAATCATTACATGTAGATATACGGTTCCAAGTTCTGGAAAATCCAAATTTGAAAGATAAGACTATCAAAATAATGATTACGGCAGGGAAAATGGCCAAACGTGGATTTTTCAATAGGATTTTGAGATTAATATTCATTCACTTTAATTTTATGATAAGTTTTACTACGGAAGTGTTGTCCTCGAGTTGCCTGTAATTCATGAATTCTGCCGAACCAATATGTGGAATGCACTCGATGCGCTTTATCCAATCACTGAGTTGAATGTTATGTGGCAATATAGCCTGGGCTTCTATTGTACAGGGTTTAAATTCCGGTTTTGTCGAAGCGTCTTGTTTGAATATCAGAGGCGAAAAAGTAAGCTCGTTAAGTTTAATACCATCTTTGCATGATTCAAATATGCGGTCAATGAAGAAGGAGCTTTTCAAACCACTCTTTTCGAGGGATGCATTCAAAAGATCCTCCCTTTGATTTAAAAGCTTTACAAGACTATCATGTATTACTGATTCTTCTGATTTAATAGAAAATGCATTTGTTATCAATATATGTTTTTCATTATAAGCTGTATAAACAAAAAAATTGATGAGGAGCATCATCAATAGAGAAAGCAACAAAAAGAATGAGCATTTGAAAATGCCCTTCTTAATTCTTAGCAGGTCCGCATTCTCTTGTACAACCGGTATTTTGGAACACGTTTTTTTACGGTTTACGAAAAGGTAATTGAAGCCAGCTGCAAAAGCTAGAATGCAGGATGAGTTAACTTTTATCCCTCCTAAACTGTATTCCTCCACTCGGGGACTATTAATTACTTCAATTTCCCTGATCGTCGTATGATCTAAAGAAATCTTGCAACTACTTGTATGGATCTGATCAATCTTATTATCGAATAACGGAAGTATGCTTGATAGGACCAGAGGACCAACAAAGCAATCTACGACTTGTATCTCATTTTCTTTAAAGAGAGAAATGAGTTTATCCGCAAGGCTCTTGCGACAGATCGAAACAAGAATCCTATGGTCTGAGGCCTCAATGCGTTCAAACAGTACTTCCTCCTTTCGCAGGTCAGGAAAAATTCTCTCTAACAATTCTTCATTATCCATGTCACCAACTGTTTCAACATGTCTGATGAGTACTCCTTTCCCGGATATCAAAATAATCGACGGGTGTCCTTGTTCCAGATTTTGGACTAATTCATCAAGTGAAACGGGTTGATTAGTGTATCGAAGTAGTGCTATTTTCCTTTTACGCAGAGAGACAACTGCTACATTAAATAACAAGGAACCATCTGTATTTATATAAGCTTCCAGACAATTTATCTTTGTTTCAAACAAATCATTCATCATAATTTAATAGATAATGGTAGGTTTTATAAAGATATTAAGCCTGCTGTCGCTTTTTGTTCGATCGCGTGAAGAGAAAATCCATTTAAGAATAGGAATACGGCTAAGAACCGGAAATCCACTTCCCGATTCCTTCACCCTTCCTTCATCCAATCCACCGAGAAGAATCATCTCTTCATTCTTAACACGGATAAGGGAGGTAAAGCTTCTTGTGACCTGGTCGGGTGGAGCATTAGCGTCAAGTTTAGTTCCGGTGAAATCTGATTGATCAACCTTTATTTGTAATGTTATTTGATTATCAGACGATACATTCGGTGTCAGTGTGACTGCAAAATCCGCATTCACCTGTTTGTATTGCTTTACCTTGGTTTGGGTAGTCGAAGCATTGGCAAATATTTGCGAAGTTTCTTCCAGATAATACTGTGTCTTTGTGATTTTCATTTCTGCCTCATGACCATTGAGCGTTGCAAGTTTGGGAGTTGAACGCACCTTAACCATTCCTTGGTCTTCAAGGAACTTCAACGAAAGGTAAAAATTGGAGGAGACTTTGCCAAGGTTAAGTAAGCCTGTTCCATTCAGGCTATTTATAATACTATTCACCGATGATGCTCCGAGCGTGATATCAACACCAGGGCCAACAGTACCTTTTGTGGTTACAGGTTTGTCGCCGATACCACCAGAAATACCGGTGGACAATGTATACCCATTCTGAAAGTCGACAATTATTACTTCAATCATTACAAGGGGCACCACCTCATCAATCTGCTGCAGGAAATAATCTATTTCATTGATAATTGACGGTGAGCCACTGACAATAATGCTATTCAGATCTGGAAATTCCTGCAATGTTATATCTTTTTTCATCTTGTCGGGAATTACCTTGCTGATATCATTTATAGCCCGGTATTTCATTTTTATTACATTAGTTGTACGAAGGCCCTGTTGGTCTCTTTCGCCAATGAGGTAAATATCGTTTTCACTTCGGTACGCGCATTTCGTTCCATTGAGTGCATGGTCCAAAAATTCTTCATATGAAACATGATTAAGATTCAATGTTACCAAATCTTTCAGCTCTGAATAAACGAAATAATTTACTCTGGCAGCTTGTGAGACTGCGTTTATAATTTCGATAACCTGTATATTTTGTGCATTAAGGCTGATGTCGTTCAGAGATTTGACTTGATATTGAAAGGGTACTGGCGCAGGACCGAATACGGAGGCCGGTTTAGTTGTCGAGTTTATACCTGACTGACTTTGTTTTGAGGATGGATTGTTTCTCTCATCATAGATAATGTAATAATCGTCTTTTGCAGTAAATGCCAGGTTGTTGGAAATTGCTAATTTTTCCAGTGCATCATTAACAGAGTCATCTTTCACAAAAACTGATACCAACCTGTTCTGAAGTTCGGGTGTGAAAATAATATTTCTGTCAGTAAGGCTGGTAATCGCATGTATCACATTGCAAAGACTGTCATTTTTTAATTCCATTGTTATACGACCAGTTGTTGAATCTACCAATATTTTCATGGATTTTGGACCAACATCAACAACTGGGGCATTGTATTTTGAAACAGTCAGGATTTTTCCCGATACTGCAATCTCCAACTCGTATGACTTTGCCAAGAATATAAGAATATCCTTTACTGTGACATCCGTGAAGTTATTTGTAATTGTCAGATTTAACGAAGGGTCAACGATGATATTCAGTTTGTTTGCAATAGCTATTGACCGTAGAAATTCCTGGATAGGCATCTTGGATGCTGAGAGTTCCACTGCACGGTCCAGTCCGGGAACGTCAACAGAAAGAACATTTAGTTGGTTGGAAATACTTTCAATTCTGTCCTGACATTTTAAAGTCAAAGGCATTAGCATCAATAATAAACCTGTAAACCATAGAAAGAATGATAAAAAGCTGGTAAATTGTTTTGACTTCATTTTAAAATTCATCATTCAGAAGTATGGGGTATATCTCATCCATTGTAGTCAATCCCTGTTTAAACAAATCAAAAGCTGTATCAGCCATCTTTTGTATGCCACTTTCGGCCAGCAAAGGTTGTACATTCAGGTCGCCTTCCTTAATTTTGATTGCTACCTCCCTTTCTATAGGAATGACTTCGAAAACTGCTCTTCTTCCTTTATATCCAGTATAAAAACAGTAGGAACATCCAACCGGTACTGAAATTAATTCAGGAACCGATTCATTATTAAATGCGGTAGGCAATAAAGAAGGATTAAACGGGATTGCTTTCTTGCAGTATGGACACAAAACCCTAACGAGTCGCTGAGATACGCTGAGATTAAGTGTTCCTGCAACAAGAAAAGGAGGGATACCCATATCGAGTAGTCGTGATATTGTGCCCCACGCAGAATTAGTGTGAATAGTCGAAAGTACAAGATGGCCGGTAAGGGCAGCACGGATGGCCATCTGTGCTGTTTCCCCGTCCCTGATTTCACCTAACATGATTATGTCGGGGTCTTGCCTAAGGAATGTGCGTAATGCTGTAGCAAACGTTAGCCCAATCGCTTCTTTTAGTTGAACCTGGTTGATACCGGTAAGAGTATATTCTATTGGATCTTCAATGGTAATGATATTTGATTCTTCTTTATTAAGTATTCTCAGGGTTGCGTAAAGCGTGGTGGTCTTCCCTGACCCTGTGGGTCCACTGATGAGAATGATCCCACTAGTTTTGCGAACAGCTTCCAGGTAATCTTGTTTTTGTCTATCTGAAAATCCAAGTTCTTCTATTTCTATCGAGGAAGAATCCTTGTTTAGGATACGAAGAACAATCTTTTCTCCGTATAAAGTAGGAATTACTGAAACACGGATATCGAATTTCATTTCATCTTCATTAAACAGAATCCGACCGTCCTGGGGAAGTCTCTTCTCCGCAATATCCAGATTTGCCCTGATCTTGATCTTGTTAATTAGGGCCGGGTACTCGGTTTTTTCAATTTCATAACGTTCAATCATTTTCCCGTCAATTCTCATCCTGATCCTGGACCGGTTTTCATAGGACTCAATATGTATATCACTGGAGCCAATTAGTTTTGCTTCACTGATCAATTTTGATAAAAAGTCATCGTTATTATTTTCATTTTTGACTGTTCTTGGGAGTCTGTGTTCTGAATTTGTGCGACGGTAGTACTTTCCCAGCGTAGTATTGATTAGAAGTGAAGAAAATGGGATCAGGACAATGCACTTCCCAAAAAGCAATTCCAGTTCCTCCCTGGTGCTTTCAACTGACTGCTTTTCATCAATGAAAAATTCAAGATGGTCATTCGTTGATGCTTTCGGAATAATCCCATAATGCCAGGCTTGTTCGGCCGATAGTAATTGTTGGTGTTTTGCTTCAAGAGGGATGAAATCCATAAATTTTGGCTCAGCTAAATATTACAAGGATGCAATCATCGATATAAAAATCAAAGTCAGGGGAAAAGATATCTAATGCTATCATTAATGAATAAGTAGCTGTTAGGTATCCTGCCAGAGGTATCGTAAAATGCTTTTTTTTAATCAAAAATAAGAGTACTAATCCGTGGATGAGGGAAAGTAAAAATGACAACAGCAGAAATAAAATAAAATTATTGCAGGAAGAAGAAAATGATAGAATCATTAAAGTAATCAGATCACCCTTGCCTATATATTTGTCAATCATTCGATTATTTCTTTTATCATGAAACAGAAAATAGATTTTTGTACAACAAAGCATGACTCCACAAAGAAGCAGATTAATAGCTGCATTTTCAATGAGAGGTATGAAATCAATATAAAAATAGGATCGTAAAATGATGATAAAAAACATCAGTCCGAGAAGTAAAATTGATACTTCTCTATCTTTGAAATCCTGGAACACAATACACCCCAAGATAACAAGTAAGACCAAGGCAACAACCAGATTAATCAATCCTTTGTAACTTCTTTAAGATTCTTCTCCTGGTCAATTTCCCAGATATTAAATGTACCGTCACCATCGAAATCAACAACCGAAGTTGCCCGTGCTTTGAACCCGGTCGAAGATGATTCGACAATGTCTATCCTGTAATTAGCTTTTCCACCAGCAGTTGTGAGTTTTTCTTGCTCGAATCCCACCTCGTCAGAGCTCTGTGAATATTTCGAATACTGGTAGAAATAATTTTTCTCGAGTGTAAAAAGGTGCTCGAGTTGAAGTTGCGCTTCAGTGCTTTTGGCTTTTGAGATAAGAGGCATTAGATTAGGCAAGGCAAGCAGGATGAGAATACCCACAATCACAAGTACCACAAGCAATTCCATTAACGTAAAGGCAGGAAGCCTTTTAAACTGTACTTTTCCCATAATGATAACATTTCAAATCACAAAATAAAACAAGAATCTTAAAGGGTTTTAAAAACTGCTGCAGCAGTTAGTTTACGTATGCTCCTATAGAGTAAATGGTAGTAATCAGGCGAGGAATGGAATTTAAAGTGTTTGAAAATGATTACAATTACAGCACATATCACGAGATACGCGAAGTGTCGGAGCAATCAAACAATTTGATTTATCGTGTGATTCAAGTTGTAGAATGTGTCGAATTTGCAACATGGTTAAGGGTTTATCCATAACCGGAAGGTGAAATCTCGAAATTATTTCTTTCCCGTTCTTCAACTTTAGTTAATCTGTCTGAAATCTCAATGATTTTGTAATAATATTGCTTATCCTTGAGAACCAGAACAAGGTTGTCCAGATCAAAAATAATTTTTGAAGTTCTATATGGCTCTATATCTTTATAGCATTGAAAAATGTTTATTCCATTCCGATACTATATATTCAAAATGTTAATAAATGATCTTTTCGATTTCTCTTTTTCTCTGAATTGTGAACTTGATCTCCATTTCAGCTTTTTCAGCATGAATGAATAGGTTCGTGGCTTTTTTATCCTTTACCGGAGTCACACTGATTTAAGGGGTTATTGATCAAAGGGATTTTTGTAAAAGAAACAGAATGGTTCAGAAAAGGTTTATTACCAGCCTTATTATCGTATTGGTTTTCATAGTAATGGTGGTTGTTAACAGACAATACTATCTCCCGAAAGGATTACAGCCCTTTCAAATTAATCGTATCTGAAAATGTTGAGTTCCTGTTTTTGCCTTACAAGGCAGGATCAGGACAGAACCCGAATTAATGTTTTTTTACCGGGATGACATCAGTAGTGGTGTTGAACCAAATATGATAATAAATCATCTCTACATTAATTCTGTGTGTTAATTCAATCATCCCGATTGAAGCTTTTAAATACTAAGGAATCATCGTGAAACTTAAGTAAAAAATAGGGCAGGTACCCATCTAAAACTTCAGGTGGGGGGCCAGCCTCCCAACCTGGGATATACTGACCTGGGAAACATTGTTTAAGAGTCATTTCAAAATCATGACTATTTGCAGTCTTTATAAATTTGAAATCAGAAAAAATCGGGATCCTGTAATCCAGGTATAGAAAACTTAAGCTATCCTATTTTATTGCTGTGATTCTGTCAATTCCTTTAATCCAGTAAGTGATGGTGTCACGGAATGTCCAATGTGTAATAGCAAAACAAAAAGGTGTTGATTTATAACCCTGGACAGAATCAAACTCTTTAACTGCAGATAGCAAAATTCTATCACTTTTGGACATTCGCGAATCATTGCACGAAAAGTAAGTGACGGAAATGATTGTCAATCCTATAAGAATGGTAAGTTTTTGTTTCAAAGCTTAAATTATATTTACGGTCCTCCTTGCCAATAAGGAGGATAAACTAATATTCCTTTAAAATTGGTCACCTCAACCGGCTCAGTAGCGACTTGGTATAATAAATTACATTCATTCATACTTCACGATAATTTCATCAGACTGAATCGAATGCTTTGGGGTGTTGTAATTTTTAAAAAGGTTTTCATCTTCAAGCCATCCTGAATGTGAGGGATAAACATAGTAAAACAATGAAAATCGATAATACTCTCCTTTTTTCAAATTGTAAGGGCTGAAATCGCATCGAAGTGTAATAAAATCTCTTTTATTTGGGGATAGAATTCTCATGTGTGAATAATAAAACATATCGCCATATCCTTGAAAGTTAAACCGCTTTGAGCAGACTATTGAATCATATGAAAGTATACTTTCATGGATATAATCCGGAACATATACGAATGGCTTATATGGAACCAGGCTGTCGTTTGACATATATTGCAAAACCATAACTAAAGAAAATGGCGAGTGTGATATCCCGAGTGATTCTAAGTTGGAGTAATCCCTTGAAATTTTATCCGGGTACTCATAAACATCATCCCTCCAATATGGAACCCCCAAGACCCACTTGAAGGGATACTGAGGACTAGTTACTCCTATGCCTGGAAGAAACAAAGTATCCGGAGTGTCGTTAGTAATAGTTAGAAATATTCGTTTTTGATGGAATTCATCACTCACATAAATAGTATCATTCTCTGCTGAACCTTTGAGTGTAAAAACCTGCGTAAATGCAGTTGAAGCAATTAATTGAAGAAAACATAGGAAGAACAGACTCTTCGTCTTCCAGATCATCGATTGATACTTCACAGTTTTTTTTTTCATATAATCAAGAATTGATATCAGCAATCAATTGTAAAATAACTAATATAGTTCTCGGAACATTTTAGGAATGCGGTAAAATTTTCTTTCGATGTCCTTATAAGCGTTATAAACATCAGTTTTATAATAAGTTCTCCCAGAATTGAATTTAGCATTATAATAATTGAAATAGTCAATGCCCGCACAATTTGCAGAATATTCATCAAATGTGTTAACATGTTCTGTTGGAATGAATTGGTTATTCCAATTTTGAAGTCGTCCGGAAATTTTATTAAATGCATGACGGGTCTCATGAGCTAAAGTGGTTCCTAACAATGCGCCATCATACACATCAATATCATCAGTATAAAAATTAATCGGTGCAAGTAAAATTTCGAACCCAAGAATTGATTCATCAGCACCAATCAAAATTCTTGTTTTTCCAAATGAATTGTCAGAGCCCGCAAACATACCGTTATTAACTTTATATTCCCCAGATTCATAAATTATAACCGTTGGCGAACCTGAACGTAAAAATTCGATTGCAGTCTGTAAATAATCGGGATTCTTCAATGTTTTCTCGACCAATTCTCTTTGTTCTTTAGTTCCTCCAAGTACCGAAACTGTCATGTTTTTCACTGCATCCTTTATCCATTGCTCATTAGCATCGATATCTCCAATAAAGTTTGAACATCCCCACAGTGTCGCAGCAATATCATTACTTCCCCCTCCATAAATACCGTCAGCTGACATTTGTCCTATTTCAATTAATCCTTGCATTTCAATATCTATTGATGGATCCTGTCTGACATGAAGTGGACCCAACCGATTCTCCCCACCCCAAGTAATAGGTTCATAGTAATACCTATCAGCCAATGATCCATACCCGGTGTAGGCACATCCGTTGGGATCAATGTTGCTGACCGGGTTATTGCCCATGGCCGCGTATGGACTTGCAGTTTGTGCAACCGGATCCACCACATGCCACCTGCCGATCTGCGGATCGAACTGCCGGGCCTCGAAGTCATACCAGTTCATGTAGGTATCGGTATTACCGTCGCTGTCGGTATCGATTGCCTCGTCGTTGAACTCTTTTCCCTGGAAAAGGTATTTGTTCTCAATGTCGGATACATACCCCAACCCGCCCAGCTTCATCCCGAACGGGTCGTAATGATCCTCCTGAACCACCTCAACCAGTCCGGTTTCGGCGTTGGCATGGTAAACCACGCGGACATTGCCCAGGTAATCCTTCAGAAAGTATTGCGGATCGTAGGTCGTTACATGTTTGACAACCCTTCCTTCGGGAGTCAGGATCAAGGTAAGTATCCCGTCCTCATACTGAAAACTCCCTGAGTAATCGCTCTGGTGCGATTGCGCGTTGTGGATCACCTGTTTTTTCAGTTTGCGGCCATTGGCATCGTAAAGGTACAGAATTTTGTGATTGGAACCAAAGTTTATCTCCGTGGGCAGATTCATGTGGTTGTACACCACCGAGGTGATCCCTTTGTTGTCGTCGCGGGTCATGTTCCCGTTGGCATCATACCCGTATTCGCCCGTCTGAGCGGTCGATTTCTCGTGAAAATCGGGCATTGCTAACTGGCTTGCACTGTTCATGGCATCGGTCAGAGCATCCAGTTGATTTCCACGGTATGATGTGTATTGCAACTGATCGGTCTGGCCGAATACCGGTATTCCCTGTTGTATGGCCTGCTGTCCGAAGCGGTTCAGTGAAACGATGTTGCCGTTTTCATCATACCCGATTCCGCCATTATCAGCTCCGCCAAGGCTGTACCGGCCATTTTCAGAGCTTCCCGTCCATGATCCGTTGGCAAACACGCTGTATCCGGCCACCTTCAGCCGGTTGCACCGGTCGTAGGTGTAACCATACATGCGCTGACCCGGGTTATGTGTCTTGTTTTGCCACACCACACTGGCAATGTTCCCGTTGTATTGCAGATTTGGTCCGTCATCATAATGAAGCTCCATTCCGAACAAATCATCATTATCCTCGTTAAAAAAGACAATGCCGATTTTTCCCGAAACAAACTCCCTGATTAATCCTGCGATCAGTTTCCGGGTATCGGTATCCGATATTCCCTGCAGCGGGCACTGCCGGTCGGTGAGCGAGGCCACCGAATCGAGCATGGCTTTAATCTCAGTGTACTGGTCAAACACGATCCCGTCGAACGAAAAACCAACCGTAAGATTTTCATAAGGGTTCAGGGCATCATATGTTTCCACCTCCTCCGCTATGGCCTGGCTGAACGAACGCGTCTCGTTTTCATCGGCAGCGATGGTGCGGTTGTTCGCGGGGTTATTGATTTCGCTTACGTTCAGCGTTTTCTTATCCCGTATGTTCAATTGCAGGTAAGCGATATTGTCGCGGTCCTTTGCAACACTGATGTCCATCATGACCGAGTCAATCTGCATACCATCGATCACTTCTGAGGCATCCAGGTTTATTTCGTTCTGAATGTAGGTATTGTCATTGCCCAGGTTTGCCTTGTTTATCCTGGTCAGCCAACCCCGGGTGTTATAGGCATAATCGACCGATTGAAGCCAGGTTGAGCCATCTTTCGACTGGTGGAACTCCCGGGCGATGTTTTGTCCTGCCTCATTGTACTTATAATGCATATAGGTTATCTCCTCGCACGTCGGACAAAACTTCTGATTCACGTTGATGATCCTCCCGCCGTTGTCATACTCGTATGAATACGCAACAACCTCATTGGGCAGAGAGGGCGAGTTGTAGTTGTGAATCAGCCGGGTTTTTGAGACTTTGCCCTCGAAATCGTAGCTGTTACACATGATATCAATCCCTCCGAGGTGGTTATTGCTAACCGTTTGTATCAGCCTGCCTCGGTTGTCGTAATAATTTACCGCTGTAAGCCACTGGTCAAGAGAATTTAAAACCCTCGTTTTCATGACGGTAACCATACCCCGGATACGGTCAGACACCGCCTCTTCGCTCCGGTAAAAGGAGGGCTGCTCCTTGAAAGCAAACTGAGAGGATGGCGTGACAAACGAGGGGTACTCATCATAATAATTGACCTTCAGTATGGGCTGGGAACTGCCCTGAACGATTACGCCCGGGTATGACTGGTCGGTGTAGCCAAGAGGAAGATCGACAGTTTCCGCGCATCTTTCCTCGTGCGATGGAGCTGTGCTTCCGTCGATGAAGCTCTGAATTTCCACCTGGGGCTGGTTGTCGCTGACAATGGCTTCCTGTATAACGCGACCGAAGATATCATATTTGTAGCAATACCACTTGTTGGCAGTTCTCAGGTTGCCGTCCTGTCGCATAACAACCCGGTCGAGCTTGTCATATACAAAATACTCCGCCGCTTTCCCCGGAATCTTTTTTTGAATGATACGCTGCTTTTCGTCGTACTTATTCCAAAATACCAGGTCGTTGCCGGTTGACTGGCACGATGAACTGTTCCAGGTTCCGGATGCGGGAATGGCGCCTGAAGCTTTAGGAGGGACGATAAACCGCAGGTTGCCGAAATCATCGTAAACATAATAGGTCAGCAGTTCCTGTGATGCCGTCAGCGTCTCCTTTTTAAGGATCGTTCTGCCCGAAATGTCCGTAAAGGTGATTGTTTTTCTGCCGCCACCAAGTTGATTGCGGTTCTCATCTTCCCCCTCAATACCCAACAAACTGCCGGTCGGGTAGAAACCCGTCGTACTTACCGTGTTATCGGTGTTAATCACCCATTGTCGCACTTCGCCGCCGAGGTTGAGCCGCTGTGTCATTTTTACCGTGTGCCCCGAACCTGAGGGCATATACCGCCAGTTATAGCCGGGAGAGCTTGTTTCACGGGCAATGTGCAGGGGCGAACCGTCATATTGTGTTTCAGCATAGGCATAGGTGGTATGCGCCAATTTTAAGGCAGTCTGATAAAACATGATCTGCTCGCTTACCGGGTCGGCCCGGTACTGTCCCGAAGTTTCATTGGTGGTGTAAGAAAGGTACGATTTGGCGTGGGATTCATCCAGGGTATAGACACTGAAACTCACCACATCCTTGTTGTTGGGCGAAGCCTGCCGCATGATGGTCTGGGAGGTCCGGTTCATGGCGTCGGTGTATGCAATCATCTCACCGATTTTGTCGGGCCCCATGGTTGCCAACTCCGCCGGATCCTCGGTCTTGAACTTCAGATGCCGCGATCTGACAAACGGATGATCATACGATTGCGCCGGAACAACAACTACCCAACTGAAAAACAATACCCAAGAAATTATTACCAGCCTTATTATCGCATTGGTTTTCATAGTAATGGTCGTTATTAACAGACAAAACTATCTCCGGGAAAGGATTAAGACTCTTTCCAATTTGTCGTATATGAAAATGTCGAGTTCCTATTTTTGCCTTACAAGGCAGGATCAGGACAGAACCAAGATGAGTGTTATGTGTTTAAGATGTAATCATTTGGGAAATTGAATTAAAAAAGCGACTATTTCCACCTGTTCTTCCATATAAGAATTATTTCATTGGAGACTAAAGAGGTTTCCGGATAGTTATACTTATTGGTAAATGGTCCGAATATCTCACTTCTGAGTAAGCCACTTTTGTTAAATGCATAGACGACAAATGCTTTGTAATGCTTCCCCTTTTGCAGATCAAAGCCACTAAAATCAAAAAAAAACTCTTTCTCTATTGACATATGAGGCGGGAGGGTCAACATCCTTTGTAACCTGAATAAATCATATGGACCTAACTGGTAAGGGTCGGACAAGGAATCGTAATTTGCAATGGATTCATCCTTTAACCAATCGCGTGTAAAGTAAAATTGTTTAAGGCCAATAAGACTATCCTTATCAATCTCTTTTACAAAAAGATAAAGCATGCCATAATCAATTTTTGAATTAGTAAAAAATGAATTTAAGTTGGCTCCTTTCTTTTTGACCCACTCATTTGCCTCCTCCGTTAATTCTGGTCCAAAATGAAATTTTGGTAAACGAATCTGCGCCATCCGGTATCCGGGAAGATAAAAGGTATCTTCTGAGGCATTGGTGATTTTAATTGTCAGATACTGCCAAGGTTTTTCTTGATCATTGTAAATAGTGTCTCTATTTATGATTGTCAAGTGTAAATTTTGACCAGATGTTGCTTTTAATAACGTCAGGATCAATGCAATGCTGAAAAATAAATTGATTGACTTCATATGAATCGTGTTAATGGTTATGGGGGGCCCAAAGGGTATTTGTGATAAAGCGGATTACTTCTAATAGTTCTGTAGTAGTCATAGGCATTATTTATTATATCTTTATATGTTTTACTCATGTAATTATTATTATAAAGAAAATATTGATAGCCACTTTCTTGTGCTCTTGCTTCACACATTTGATAAGCTATGTTCTCAATATAATCCACATAATATTGACCGAAAATACCAGTGTAAAAGTCAAAAGCATGTTGGATTTCATGGTGTAAAGTTGTTCCCAGCAAACCAGAAACAGTAAAACATACGTCAGCCAAAGTAATCTCTGAGGTCCAACGGCCGGGCTTAAATTGGTTTATCGGTTTGGTAAATCCTGGGGAAAATTCACCACTTGGGCTTTTAACAAAGCCAATATCATTAAATTCGTATCCTTCTTGCTCTTTTGGGGGATCAAGTGTATGTATCAACGGTTTACCTGCTGAAATATATTTTTTTGCAAGTATTCGACTATATTGCAATTCAGCATTCATCGCGTCTCTCTTCGTCTTATCCTTAGTGTCTGAATTTACTTCAAGGTTGTCAATTAAAATATCCCAAATTGAATCATCAACACCATAATTGCCACTCCCCCACATTGTTGCAGCAATACTATTGCTTCCCCCTCCATAAATACCGTCAGCTGACATTTGTCCTATTTCAATTAATCCTTGCATTTCAATATCTATTGATGGATCCTGTCTGACATGAAGCGGTCCCAACCGATTCTCACCGCCCCAAGTAATAGGTTCATAGTAATACCTATCAGCCAATGATCCATACCCGGTGTAGGCACATCCGTTGGGATCAATGTTGCTGACCGGGTTATTGCCCATGGCCGCGTATGGACTGGCGGTTTGTGCAACCGGATCCACCACGCGGACATTGCCCAGGTAATCCTTCAGAAAGTATTGCGGATCGTAGGTCGTTACATGTTTGACAATCCTTCCTTCGGGAGTCAGGATCAAGGTAAGTATCCCGTCCTCATACTGAAAACTCCCTGAGTAATCGCTCTGGTGCGATTGCGCGTTATGGATCACCTGTTTTTTCAGTTTGCGGCCATTGGCATCGTAAAGGTACAGAATTTTGTGATTGGAACCAAAGTTTATCTCTGTGGGCAGATTCATATGGTTGTTTCCATCCACATCCGGCGTACCTTTGCAAAAATAAGGATCCCATGACCAGATTTTGGCAGCCGTTGATATTCCTGCTCGCATGCACCATTCCGGCTATTGCCCAGAATACCCTGTACGATGAAACCAGGGTGCCTTCCATCTATATTTCCATCGACGAAGATTCGCTGGCCTATATTTATGCCAACGTCCTTTCCGATCATTATTTCAGCGCCCGCTTTATCTTCGATGATACGGAACGCCGGGATACGCTCGAATCGGCCGGTTTCAGGCTGAGAGGCAACACGTCGCGCTACGCGAAAAAGAAATCGTTCAAAATCAGCTTCAATGAATATGTTTCCGGCCGCAAATATCAGGGGGTTAAAAAGCTAAACCTGCTGGGCGAACACAACGACCCGACCATGATCCGCGAAAAACTCTATTACCATTTGTGGAAAAAGTCGGGAATGCCCGAACGGCGCGCCAATTTCGTGAAGGTGTTTATTAATGATGTCTATTACGGGTTGTACACCAACGCCGAAGAGATGGATAAAGAGTGGCTGGGCCGCGTATATCCCGACAAAACCGGGAATCTCTACAAATGCACCTACCCCGCCGATCTCGTTTACCTGGGACTGAACCAGCAGGTTTATAAAGATCTGCAAAACAGCACCGCCACGGGAGGCAGGGTTTATGAACTGGAAACCAACAAGGAAGAGGATGATTATGCCCGGCTGGTCGATCTCATCGCGACCCTCTATCATGAACCCGACTCGGTATTCACAGCCCAAATTGCCGCAATTCTTGACGTGAACTACTTCCTGAAATCCCTGGCGCTGGATGTGGCAACCGGTAACTGGGATGACTATGGTTACAACCGCAACAACTTCTATCTGTACGACCGCCCCGATAATTCCCTTTTTGAATTCATCACCTATGATCCCGACAACACCTTCGGAGTCGACTGGTCGGGAATTGACTGGACCACCCGGAGCTGCCTTCAATGGCTTAACCCCGAACTGAACCTGCCGCTGGCTGAAAAAATCCTCGCGGTTCCGCAGTTTTTCGAAAAGTATAAAGAATATCTCGATACCGTGGCCCGCCATATCATTGAACCCGATTCCGTTTTCCCTTATATCGATTCCCTTAAAACCCTGATAACCCCTGCTGCCATTGCCGATACCTTCAGGAGCCTCGATTACGGCTATACGGTGGCATCTTTCGAAAACGGGTTCGTTCAAAAGGTCGACGCGCATACGCCCTATGGCATCAAACCTTTTCTTTCCAAACGAACAGAATACATCTTAAAACAACTCTATCCTTCAGGAACCGCCGGTCCGGATCCGGCTTCACCGGTCTCCGTGTTACCCAATCCGGTGAATGATTTGTTTGTCCTCACAACCGGCATCAGGCAGGCCAAACCTTATCAGGTCGAAATCTATGACCTGACAGGCCGGCTGAACATGACGGTCCGGGTTGAGCCTTCCGGCAGCAGCGCCATTCAGATCGACGCGTCAGGGATGTCGTCGGGCCTTCACATGATAAGGATATCCCATGAATCGGGAACCATAACCGGAAGATTTATCAAGAACTGATACCGGGTCAAAAAAGGAAAACCACCGCAAATTCATGCACCTTTGAAAGACCCGTTTTTTGGCGATCGCTTCGCCTCCGATAGCGCTTTCACTGCTTCAGTACACCGTCAGGTCCTTCGTAATTCACATGTTTTTAATAATAATTTTGGGATAAAAAACCTATCTTAGCTGACTGGCTTTTATTACATGAACAGACCATGAATAACGAATTAAGCCCACAATACATTGATTTTTTCAGGGATGTGAAGGATAAGATCCGTTCTTCACAATACGAGGCGGCAAAAGCAGTAAATACAGCCATCATTAAACTCTACTGGGATATTGGCAGCAGCCTGTCGGAAAAGATGAAGTCGGGCTGGGGAAAGTCAATCGTGGAGACCCTGTCTGGGGACATCCAGAAGGAATTTCCGGGGATTGCCGGGTTCGGTAGTCGGAATCTTTGGTACATGGTTCAGTTTTATGAGGAATATTCAATAAGTGAAATACTGCAACCATTGGTTGCAGAAATAAGTTGGGCAAAGCATCTAATTATAATGACCAAATGCAAGAATATTCAGGAACCATCCGATTCATTCTTGATGGACGGGTAATGGAGGTAAACTTCGCCGAAGCCCCGGGCGTTGGTCCTGCCACCACCCTGCTCGATTTCATCCGCTCCATACCCGGTCATACCGGAACCAAGGAGGGATGCGGGATGGGCGATTGCGGCGCCTGCACGGTGGTGCTGGCTGATGTTACCGACGGGGAAGCGTTGAATTACCGGACTGTCAACGCCTGTCTGATCCTGTTGCCCATGGTCCATGGTAAACAGGTCATCACCATTGAGAATCTTGCACAGAGAATTTCAGGGGAGTTACGGCTCCATCCCGTTCAGGAACTACTGGTCGGTCACCATGCCATCCAATGCGGGTACTGCACGCCGGGTGTCACCATGTCGATGTTCGGAATCTTTAAAAACAGGGCAACAGCGAATGCGGAAGAGATCGGCCTTGCACTGTCGGGAAACCTCTGCCGATGTACCGGGTACGAAAAGATCAGGGAAGCTGCCATGAAGATCGGCGGGATGGCGGATGATGATCAGTTTGTCGCCTCCCGGCCAGAGGTGGTAACCCGGTTAAAGGCGATTGCCGAAGATACAAGTACCCTTGTTATCAGGAACGGGAAGGGGTTTTACCTTAAACCATTTTTGCTCCGGGAAGCCCTCGATCTTAAAAATCAGCATCCCGGCGCTATCCTCCTGAGCGGCGCCACCGATCTGACGCTGAAGCACACCGATCGTGAAAAGCGGGACCTCACCTATCTTGACTTGGGCGCTGTGAAGGAATTGCAAACCATTTCCACCGGTGATGACCACTTCCGGATCGGGGCCGCGGTGACCATCGAACAGCTCAGGCTCTTTTCAAAGATCCACCTGCCACCGTTGTTCCGGATTCTGAACCGCTTCGGATCACAACAGATCAGAAATGTGGCCACGCTGGCAGGAAATATAGGTTCTGCCTCACCGATCGGCGATGCGCTTCCGCTACTCATTGCTTACGGGGCATCCGTTACGGTCGCCTCTTCCGTTGCGGTACGGAGCGTAAGCCTGGAAGATTTCATCACCGGGTATCATCAGACTCAAATCGGTCAGGATGAAATCATAACTGGTATTCTTATTCCGAAACCGGAACCCGGACCTGTGTTTCAATCCTATAAGATTTCGAGGCGAAATCAGGTGGATATTTCGACGGTCAGCGCCGGGTTCAGGCTGTTTATTACAGATGGAATTGTTACTTCGGTCATCCTGGCCTACGGTGGCATGGATAAAATCCCGCGGCGTGCCCGTCATGCCGAAGCCGCGTTAACGGGAAGGAACTGGACCCGGGAAACCGTGGAACTTGCCATGAAAGCCCTTTCGAACGACTTTTCCCCCTATTCCGATGTCAGGGCAGGCGCAGCGTACAGGTTGTCCGTAGCCCGGAACCTTCTTTTGAAGTTTTTTCTTGAATATTCCCCTGATAAAACAGATCATTTAATTTCAGATCAGGATCATGGCTGAAGATTCGACCTATACGGACCTGCTGTTGCACGTAACCGGTGAGGCGGTATTTACCGGCGACCGGTATGCCGGTTCAAAGATGCTTTATGGAAAGGTGGTGACCAGCACAGAAGCTAACGCCCGGATCAAATCGATGGATATAACGCGGGCTTTAAACCTGCCCGGAGTATGCTGTATTTTGTCGGCCGGCGATATTCCCGGTGAAAACCAGCTGGGCACCGTGATCGCGGATGAATATTGCCTGGCGCCTGCTGCGGTGACTTTCCGGGGACAGGCAATAGCACTGATTGCAGCCGAAAGCCGGGAAACCGCAGAGGAGGCCGCCGGATTGATCAGGATCAGCTATGAACCGCTTGAACCGGTGACAGATCTGGAAACAGCGATGATGAAAAATATGCTGATCGCCCCGCAGCGAAGGATCGTACGTGGTGACCCGCAAACGGCGCTGGGAAAGGCTCCACACGTTTTAAACGGACGCCTCGCGACCGGATCGCAGGAACACTGGTATCTTGAAACCCAATCGGCGCTTGCGGTTCCGGGTGAAGGATCCGGGATGAAGGTTTTTACGTCCAGCCAGGCTCCATCAGAAACGCAAATGGTGGTTGCACGGGTTCTGGGACTCAGGAAAAACCAGGTTGAAGTTGAGGTCAACCGCATCGGGGGCGGTTTCGGCGGCAAAGAGACCCAGGCAAATCACGTCGCGGCATGGGCAGCGCTCCTGGCCCGGGTCACACGGTTGCCCGTAAGGCTTCAACTCCGCAGAACCGACGACCAGCGCATCACCGGTAAGCGTCACCGTTTCATTTCAGATTATACCATCGGATTCGATGATTCCGGTAAAATCCTGGCGTATCGCATAGCCCTGAATGCCGACGCGGGAGCCGCCACCGACCTTTCGATGGCCATCCTCGAACGTGCCATGCTCCACGCCGATAATGCCTATTTCCTTTCCGATGTTGAGATCCTTGGACGGGCCTACCGGACCAACCTTCCTTCCAATACTGCTTTCAGGGGTTTCGGCGGACCGCAGGGCATGGCCGTGATCGAACAGGCCATCGACCGGGTAGCGCGTTTCCTGGGAAAGGACGCGGCATCCGTTCGTCAGGTTAATTTTTACACGCCTTCGCATCAGACGACACCTTACGGACAAATTCTACCAGACAATCACCTGCAAACCATGTTCGACCGGCTGGTGATATCCGCTCAATATTTTGAAAGACGAAAACGGAGCGATGATTTCAACAGTCGGAACCGGTACTTTAAAAAGGGAATCGCCCTTACTCCGGTCAAATTCGGGATCTCTTTTACAACCTCCCACCTGAACCAGGCCGGGGCGCTGGTCTCTGTTTACACCGACGGAAGTGTGGTGGTCAACCATGGTGGAACCGAGATGGGACAGGGTTTGCATGAAAAAATCCGCACCATCGCCGCGAAAGAGTTTGGCATCGATCCATCCACGATCACCATCACCCCGACCAATACCACGAAAGTTCCCAACACTCCGCCGACGGCAGCATCCAGCGGCAGCGACCTGAACGGGATGGCCGTGAAAAACGCCATCGATTCCCTGAAAAAAAGATTGATCCCGCTTGCCATCGGAGAGCTGGCCAACCGCAACGGTGGAATCAGTCGCGCCGCTGAAACCATCACCTTCAACGATAATTCAATCTTTTCCGGCTCCGATCCTGGTGTTCGCATCCCCTTCCCGGCACTGTGCCACAAAGCCTTCCTGAAGCAGATCAGTCTGAGCAGCACCGGCTATTATTCCACCCCGGGACTGTTCTTTGACCGGGAGAAAGGCGAAGGGGTGCCGTTCCACTATTTTGCTTACGGAATGGCCGTTTCGGAAGTGATGGTCGATCTGCTGACCGGCGAACACACGTTGTTGCGTTGTGATATTTTGCACGATACAGGTCGCTCCATCCATGAGCAGATCGACAGGGGGCAGATCACGGGGGGTTTTATCCAGGGAGCAGGCTGGTGTACCCTCGGAGAGATCAAATGGGATAAGAACGGTTCCCTCCTCACGGATGGTCCGGATACTTACAAAATACCCACCATCGGCGACATCCCCTCCATTTTCCGGATCGATCTTCTGGAAAACGCTCCCTGCAAAGGAACCATCCATTCGAGCAAAGCGGTGGGTGAACCGCCGTTCATGCTTGGTTTGTCGGTCTGGCTCGCCATCAAGGATGCCATTTCGGCCTCAGGGAATCATGAAACTGAACCTGAATACACGCTTCCGGCCACCGGGGAGGTAATTCTGAAATCAATAGAAGACATAATTAAAAGGTGTCCGGCAAAGGGTCTCCCTCCCCTTGAAGGGGAGGGCGGGGAGGGGTCATAAATCCGCCCCGAAAACATCAACTTGCTTAAAGGGGATAAGTAATCAAATCAATTATTGATGAATACGATGTTTAATAAAATCAAAGATCTTTCGGAAAACTACGCCTCCCTGACGGCAGAAAACCTGTCGAAACTGGTGCGGATCAAATCGCTGAGCGCAAAAGAAAAGGAGGTAGCTGCAGAACTGATGAACCAGATGAAGGAGGCAGGTTTTGATGAGGTAAGAACCGATGGGCTCGGCAACGTGATGGGTCGGATCGGATCCGGAAAAAAAATCCTGGTTTTTGACGGGCACATCGACACCGTTGACCAGGGCAACAGGGCCAACTGGAGTTCAGATCCCTTCTCCGGAGAAATCCGCGACGGTTTTGTTCATGGCCGGGGAACAGTGGATCAGAAGGGAGGCGTTGCATCGTTCGTAACCGCCGGCCGCATCCTGAAGGATCTGGCATTCGACGGTGATCTTACGGTATGGTTCACGGGAACCGTAATGGAAGAAGACTGTGACGGCCTGTGCTGGAAATATCTCATTGAGAAGGAACATATTCATCCCCACTGGGTCGTGATCACTGAGCCCACCAATCTCGGAATTTACAGGGGTCATCGGGGAAGGATGGAGATGGAGGTGACCTTCCGGGGGATCTCATCACACGGTTCGGCGCCGGAACGGGGAAAAAATGCAATCTATATGGCCTCCCGGGTTTGTCTGGAAATCGAAAAACTGAATGCATCATTGCTAAAGGATGATTTCCTGGGAAAAGGGACCATCACCGTTACCGAATTCGTTTCGGGAAGTCCCTCCCTGTGCGCGGTTGCCGATTTTGCCCGGATTCATCTCGACCGGCGTCTCACCTGGGGTGAAACACAGGAATCGGCGCTCGCGGAGATTAAAAATATCATCGGGGATATGGATGCCGAAGTCAGGGTCCTGAATTATGAGGAAACCGCTTACACAGGCCTCCGCTATGGTATGGAAAAATATTATCCTACCTGGAAGATGGAGGAGTCGCATCCCCTGGTCGAAGCCGCGCGTCAAACCTACACCCACCTGTTCGGGTCGGATCCGGTCATCGACAAGTGGACCTTTTCAACCAACGGCGTCACCATCAATGGTTATTATCAGGTACCCTGCATCGGGTTTGGTCCAGGCAATGAAATACTGGCCCATGCCCCGGATGAAAAAGTCAGTATCGGTGATCTTACTGCTGCCTCGGCTTTTTATGCAGCTCTTTGTTACCTCTTGTCCGAACCGAACGGAAAGGGTTGATTTTTTGTCATTGAAGAAAACACAGGGTGAATGTGGATTTTCAATTAAGGAACAAAGAGAATTCACGAATTCAAAATCACTTCAGGTATGGATAGAAAATTTCAGAATCTTATTGATGAAATAGCACAGATCCCGTGCAATCAGTATCACCAGGATTTTTTGCTGACCTGGGAAAAAAGCCTGGCAGATATTCGCTCGCTGCTTCTGACTGCCGAAGCGCTCATGGAACTCTACCATCAAAATGTTTCGGCGCGGGTTTTTCAATCGGGACTGGCCATATCGCAATTCAGGGATCAGTCGACCCGTACCCGTTTTTCCTTTTCTTCTGCAGCCAACCTGTTGGGATTGACGGTTCAGGACCTTGATGAGGGAAAATCTCAGATCGCCCATGGTGAAACGGTCAGGGAGACGTCGGTTATGATCTCATTTCTGAGTGATATTATCGGGATCCGCGACGATATTTACCTGGGCGCCGGGAACAGCTATATGCGGGAGGTAGGATCGGCGCTCGATGAGGCTTACCGGGAGGGCGTACTGGCGCAACGGCCCGGAATTATAAATCTCCAGTGCGATATTGATCATCCCACCCAGACCCTGGCCGACCTGTTATTCCTGAAGACCCGGTTCGGATCGCTCGAAAATCTCAGGGGAAAGAAAATCGCAATGAGCTGGGCCTATTCGCCCAGTTACGGGAAACCGCTTTCGGTGCCGCAGGGCATTATCGGACTGATGACCCGGCTGGGGATGCAAGTCGATCTTGCAACTCCCCCGGGTTACGATCTGCTCCCTGAAATCACAGGGCTTGCGCATCAGCAGGCTCAACAGTCGGGAGGTGGATTCCGTCAGGTCGATTCCATGCAGGAGGCATTCGAGAGCGCCGACATCGTTTATCCGAAAAGCTGGGCGCCCATGCGGGTCATGCAACAGAGAACCGTACTTCTTAAAGCCGGAGATGCAACCGGACTGAAGAAACTGGAAGCGGAATGTCTGGCCGACAATGCCCGCTTTAAAACCTGGGAATGTACCGAACAAATGATGGGGCTGACGCGCGATCGAAAAGCCGTTTACATGCACTGCCTGCCGGCCGACATTTCGGGTGTGTCGTGTAGCCAGGGTGAAGTTTCGGCAACGGTTTTTGAACGCAACCGGACCTCGTTGTACAAGCAGGCCGGATTTAAACCGTTTATCATTGCCGCCATGATGCTGACGAATCGCTTTGAAAATCCGGCGCTCATCCTGCAGAAACTAAAGGAAAACCGCACCGGGCGAATCCTGTCATGAGATCAGATTCGCTTCGGATTGATCAACCACCGTTTTGGTTAACCTGATTTATCTACAAAAGAAATTTTATTCTTTTTTCTCTGTGAATCTCTGTGGGTTCTCTGTGAACCTCTGTGTAATTGATTTTACACCGGGCTTAAATTCCAGAATTATCTACGTAAAATCAATCATAATGAAACCTGCATTTTGCGATATGGATTTCATCGTCTTTGATTTGATAGATAAGCCGGTGTTCACTATCTATTCGTCTGGACCAAAAACCAATATTACCTCACTGGGGCAAAATAAAGCATCGGTCGACCTGGCCCCGGATTCGGAACCCCTCGTAAATTTCTGAATCACAATCCGACTGGTGATTTTCGACCGAAATGACCTTTTGTATATCGGGATCCCAGATAACAATATCTGCATCGTAGCCCGGATGAAGCTTTCCCTTTCG
>JAQWBQ010000031.1:0-13098 GCA_028706295.1 Bacteroidales bacterium | reverse complement strand
TTCGGAACCCCTCGTAAATTTCTGAATCACAATCCGACTGGTGATTTTCGACCGAAATGACCTTTTGTATATCGGGATCCCAGATAACAATATCTGCATCGTAGCCCGGATGAAGCTTTCCCTTTCGGTCTCCCAATCCGAAAATATCCGCCGGATTTGCAGAGATCAGATCTGACAACCGTTTCAACGATATCCGGTGTTGAAGAACACCATAGGTATATAAAAGCGGTAACCGGTGCTCTATTCCCCCCGCTCCATTTGGTATCTTCGTGAAGTCATGTAACCCCACATCTTTCTGTCCGTAAAGATTAAAAGGACAATGGTCGGTAGCCACGACATCCAGAGTGCCGTCGGCCAGCGCCTCCCAGAGCCCTTCCTGATCCTCCCGGGTACGTAAAGGCGGGGAAATTATGAAAGGTAAAATCCGGTACGAATTCTGATCTTTTTCCGGGTCATCCCTTCTATTCTTATTACCCTGATTTACTTCCGGAAGGGTTCCGTCAGCATAAACCGACTGGTCAAGTAACAGGTATTGGGGGCAGGTTTCACCAAAGACCCTGATTCCCGACTTTTTGGCGGCGCCAACGATTGCGGCGCCCTTTCGGGTTGAGATGTGGACAATGTACACCGTACATCCGGTTACCAGTGCGAGTTCCACGACCTGTTCAATGGCCCGGACCTCGGCTTCCGGGGGTCTCGATCTGAAATGCCAGACCGGAGATAATTTTCCTTCACTCCTGAACTTCTGTTGCAGACTGTGAATCAGATCGCCATCCTCACAATGCACCATGACCGGGGTTCCGGTACGGGAGGCCAGCTCCATGACCTCTTTCAGTTCTTGGAGCCGAATGCCGATGGTATCCCGGTAGGCCAGGTAAGCCTTAATTGATCTGATCCCGCCTGCGCCGAGGAGTGACGATAATTCGGAAGCCACCTTTGCATTCCATTCGCTGATGCCCATGTGAAGAAAACAGTTTACCTTACTGTGGGCCGATTCACTGCGTCGCAGCGCCAGCGCCTCATACAACGACTGCCCCCTGATGGGCGTCACGAAATCAAAAATCGTCGTGGTTCCTCCGGCGAGGGCCGCCCTGCTTCCCGAAACGAAATCATCGCATGAATTTCCGGCAGGAGTGGGCAGCGCCAGGTGCACATGTGGGTCGATGCCCCCCGGAAATATCAGTTTTCCCCCTGCATCGATTGTCTGAAAGTTGGGATATGAGAGGGGATCAATTGTTCCCCGTGCCAGGATCTTTCCGGATTTCAGGACAAAATCTTCTTTTTTCAATCCGTCCAGATCGGCAGGTAATCCGTTTTGAAGTATATACTGGTCCATGAATGCCGGTTCTTGCCATCACCCCGGGCAGGATCTCATCCTGTTCCAGAGTCTTGCAGCTTCCTTCCTTGATTCGCGCAGAATGAGCGTTTCATCCACGGTCATCACTTTATGATCCTGCACGATCATGCTTCCGTTTGAAATAACATGCGAAATGTTCTGCGGCAGGGTCCCGTAAAGGAGATGATCGGTAAAATTGGCGGAAGTCACGGGTGTGGGCGCTTTGTTATCAAACAGGATCAGATTATTTTCACCATCTCCCGCGAAACCTGCCGAATGAAGATAGTGATGAACATTCCTGAGCCGGTGATAAATATTTCGGGTACTGGTGAAACCGGGCGACTGTGAATGCCGGTCCGGGGATTTCGTTTCATTTTCCGGCCGCATTGGGAGCTTTCCCCCCAGGAAAGCAGCCCGGGCGCTTCGAAGCATCTCGCTGTGCATGCCGTCGGTTCCCAGCATGATCCGGTCGCCCAGGCCGGCAGGATCAAACACTCCGACCGAATTGTTCAGATTGCTCTCCATATTTTCGACAATCCATACCGGTGACCGGCACACGATCTCCCGTTCGTGAGGGTTCAGGTGAAGGCAGTGTGCCAGGATGGTTTCGGGCATTGCAAGGACACCTTCGTCACTCAACCTTTCAACAACCCTGATCCCGTAAGTATTCAAACAATGTTCCTGATCTGAGAGATCTTCGGCGGCATGAATATGAATACCGGTATGATGATCCAAAGCCAGGCGGACCGCTTTGTTCAGGGTGGCAGGCCCGACTGTGAACGAGGCATGCAACCCGACCAGTCCCTGATGATGCCTAAGATACGATTCCGTTTCTTCGAGTCCCTTTTCAGCAAGGGCCAGCCCGTCGCGATCGGAGATCTCGTAGCAAAGCAGATGGCCGATCCCGACTTTTCCGAAGGCTTCGGCAATGATTTCAAGACTGCCATCGATGCTGTGCGGGGAGGCATGATGGTCGATCACAAAAGTCACCCCGTTCCGGGCGCAGGCAATGGCAGTTAACAAAGCGCTGAGCCGGATGGTATCCGGATCAAGAGCCTTGTCGAGTGTCCACCAGATGTTTTGAAGGATTTCGCCGAAATTGCCGGTGGGTTTTGCCACAGGTGGCATGCCCGTGGCCAAAGCAGAATAAGCATGGTGGTGACCATTGGCGAAAGCCCTGGTTATAAATTTTCCGGTACAATCGATCTCCTGAACCACAGGCACATCGGTACCCGGGAAAAATTCAGGATCCCCTTCCTGAGGATTTCCATCGGGGGTCCCACGCGGGTAAAACTCAAGCTTACCTGTGACGCCGGGCGTGACCAGAATGTCCGTCTCCGTGATTTCAAGCGACTTCCAGTCGATGTATGTTCCGTTTTTCAGGAGTAAATGGATCACTATTTTTTCTTTTTCTCCAGATCGAGAATCACTTTAACGTACTCCTCCTCCGTGATGAAACCATCTTTATTCGTATCCCATGCCAGATATTTCTTTTCAGCGACTTTTTGATCTTTCCACAGGGTATAAAACTCTGTTTTACTGATCTTTCCATCATTGTTTTTATCCGTATCCCGGAGCATATCCTTATATGCCTGCCGGGCTGCTTTTTCCATGGCCTTTCTAATTTCGGCATCCTGTGCGAAGACGGTGCAGCCGATCAGGATCGCCGCTACCGTTATAATCAGAATCAGAAAAGTTTTCATGACATTGTTCCTTTAATGCTGAAGACTGTTGTTTTTATCCAAATTTCTTCAGGGTTCTGTTTATTTGAAGATAAAGTTAATCAGATTGCCGCAACATGGGTAATTTTTTTCTCCTGACCCCATCGAACGTGAATAACGCGTTGGCGACCGCTGCCGCTGTCGGAACCAGCCCGATCTCCCCCACTCCTTTGGCTCCGTAAGGTCCGACCGGATCGGTCTCTTCGATGCCAATCACAACGATCTCAGGCGTACCGGTGGATCGAAGCACCCCGCAATTGCTCAGACGGGTACTTTCAAGCCTGCCCTCCTTCATCGGCAGATCCTCGGTAAGGGCATATCCCAGCCCCATGTGAACCGCCCCTTCAATCTGACCTTCAAACAGTACTGGATTGATGACCCTTCCGGCATCGTGCGCCGCATATACTTTTTTTATCTTCCCGCTATCATCAAGGATTACCAACTGGGCGGCATAACCATAGGAAAAATGCGTCACAACAGGGCCGGTATCCGCGCCCGGTGCGGTGGTCCAGTCACACTGATATTTACCATGATACACGTTACCGGCAAGATTTTCCAATATTCTTCGCAATTTATGGCCTTTCATGTCAACACAGGAGGTGGCGTACTGATCGAGGTCTTCCCGGATTGCACGTGCGGCATCGATGATCGCATTCCCTAAAAGAACCGTCGCCCGTGAAGAGGTCGTCATCCCGGTGGGTAATTCCGCACTGGTGTCGACGCTTACATCCATCAGGTCAGGGTCGATACCGGTCTCCTGGCTCAGGATCTGGATGGCCATCGTATGGATTCCCTGGCCCATCTCGGTCCAGCCATGTTCGATAAGTACACGGCCCGCTTTCCGTATGGTGATCCTGACCTCGCTGAAATCGACCATTCCGTTGCCAACGCCTGAATTTTTGATCCCGCATGCCAAACCCGCGTACCGCGCCTCGTAAAAAGAATCTTTCAACGCCAGTAGCGCCGGTCTGATCCCAATTCCTCCTGTAAGAACCTGGCCTGTTGCGGTCATTTTTCCGGTATCGAGGGCATTATCGTACCGGAATTTCCACCGATCAAAACCTCCTTTCCGACACAATTCATCCATACAGCTTTCAAGGGCAAAGGTGACCTGGTTCACCCCGAATCCCCGCATGGCTCCGGAAGGGATATTGTTGGTATAAACCGTGAATGATTCAATATCGACGGAAGGGATGTGATACGCTCCCGAAGCATGACCGGCAACACGTTCCATCACTTTGGTTCCTACTGATGCATAAGCTCCCGTGTCGCCGGCTGCCCGCAATTTTAACCCCGTGAGTATTCCATGGTCATCGCACGACAATGATAGGTCCATGATCACCGGATGGCGCTTGGGATGCATGCGGATGGACTCCTCGCGGGTAAGATGCACTTTTACAGGCTTTCTGGTAAGCCAGGAAAAGAGCGCCGCATGTCCCTGCACTGTCAGATCCTCCCTGCCGCCGAACCCTCCGCCGCACGGGATCTGGGTAACACGCACGCGATCCTCATCCAGGTTCAGAATGGATGCTACCTGCCGCTGATCGACATAGATTCCCTGACCCTGGCTGAAGAGGCGGATACCCGATCCTTCGGGTAAGGCAATGGCAGCTTCGGTCTCCAGGAAGGCGTGTTCGACGCGCTGGGTCTCATACCGGTCGGAGACAAGGAATTTCGATTCGGAGAAAACCCTCCCTACCGTGATCCCGCGTCGGATGGTGCATTTTTCAAGAATATTGGAAGTCCCCGGATGGACCTGCGCTGACAGATCATTCATGGCGCTGAAAACATCCGTCACGGGTGGCAAAACATCGTAATCGATCCTGATAAGTCCGGCCGCTTTCCGGGCGGTCTTTTCATCCCGGGCAACCACCCCGGCCAAAACATCGCCGATGTAACAGGTTGTTTCTCCGACCGACACCATCAGCGGCCAGTCACTGAAAATCAACCCGGTAAAACGATTCCCCGGGATATCGCCGGATGTTATGATCTTAACGACACCTTTGGTCTTTAACGCTTCGGTGGCGTCAATCCGCAACACCTTTGCCCGCGGGTGATCACTGAACCGGAGCGCCCCGTAAAGCATACCCGGAATTTTCATGTCGTGAATGAACTTCCGCTTGCCAATGGCTGTTTCATAGGCGCCGTACTTTGGATACGGCTGACCGATACCCGCCTGGTCTCCGCGAACGTCACTTCCCCGCTGCTCTTTATCTGATTTCTGCTCCAGCCGTAACAAAGAGGCTTCGATCGCCTCAACTATTTTCTGATAACCGGTACACCGGCAAAGGTGCGGGTGAATGGCTTTTCTGATCGCTTCTTTCGTAGGATGTACACCCGAACCGAAAAGGATCTTCGTGCGCATGATCAATCCCGGAGTGCAAAAGCCGCATTGAATTGCCCCTTTGCTTACAAATGCATGTGCAATAATATCTCTGATCGCTTCCGGAATGCCCTCGGGAGTAATCACTTTGGCCCCTTCCAGATCCTTCATTTTCAATGTACACGATAGCCGCGCCTTTCCGTTTACCTCCACCAGGCAGGCTCCGCATGTTGCCTGCCCCGAACAACCGTCCTTTACCGCGGTCAACCCTTCCGAATCCCTCAGGTAGTTAAGCAACGTCTCTTCCACGTTCCCTGAATACCCGGTAGTTTTTTCATTGAGTGTAAAATGGATCATGGTTCAGATTTTACGCATTCAGCCATTTCTCAAGATACCGTTCGATGGCGGCGGATGTGGGTTCTATCGGTTGAGGAATCGAAAGGCGGGATTTGATCGGGTTGATATCTTTCAGACCGCTTCCGGTCAGCAATACCACGTTGGTTGAATTCCCGGGGATCAAGCCCAGTTCCCGGTATTTCAACAGGCCCGCAAATGCTGCGGCAGCAGCCGGTTCACTGAATATTCCGGTCCGGCGCGCCAGAACCAGGATTGCTTTTCGAATTTCATCATCCGCCACCAGAATGCTTTCTCCGTTGTATTGATGCATGTATTGCCGGGTCATATTGAAATTCCTCGGAATATTTACCCGGATAGAGTCGGCAAAAGTACGCGCTGGTTTAGAAACGAACCGGGGCCTTTCAAGATTCCGGATCAGATTTGCGCTCTTTTCCGATTGAACAGCCACCAGCGCCGGCATCCGGTCGGTGATCCCCAGGTTCATTAAATCTTCAAAACCTTTGGCGACTCCCGAGTAGATGACCCCGTCGCCTACCGGGATGAAGATGCGGTCGGGAACCCGTCGGCCGAGCTGGCCATAAAGTTCCCATGCTACACTCTTTTTTCCCTCAATGGTAACCGGATTGAATGCCGTATTCCGGTTATACCACCCGAATCTTTGTGTCAGCCCCCGGCTCAGATCAAATGCATCATCATAGGCGCCATCCACCGGAATCAAAGTCGCTCCATATAAAATGATCTGGGTCAGCTTGGCGACGGGAGCTTTTGCGGGAACCACAATCACTGCATGTTGGCCCTGTGATGCACAAATTCCCGCTATGGAAGAGCCGGCGTTTCCGGTTGAGGCTGCCACGATGGTCTTTATTCCGTGTTCTTTCGCCCAGGCCGAAACAAGCGCCGAAGCCCGGTCCTTAAATGAAAACGTCGGATTTTGAGAATCATCTTTAAAAAACAAATTGAAATCCAATGATTTTCCCGGTTTTCTCCGGTTATCCGAACGCTGCTTGCGATGGTTGTTTTCAAGGGTCTTTTCAATCTGATCCGGTTGTTCAAAAACCTCCGGATCGATGCGGTAAAGAGGGGTATTGCCGATCTTCAGACGGGGCAGGCAATCCTCATCCCGTAATGGCAGAACGGATAAAAAAGACTCCTTCGACAATTGGTCGTACACGTTATCTGCCCTGAATTTCTTCAGAATCCGTGAAAAATCGTAAACGGTCCGGAGAACTCCTTTTATGGGCTGATCCTTGACATTTTCTTTCTCACAGGCCGGACAGAGATACATCACGCTGCCGGCATCATAGGCAGCCCCGCAGTCGGTGCATTCATAATGAAATCTGTCATTCATGACACTATAATGTTTTCAGCAATCCGGTCCGTTCATTGAATTCTTCGATCAGTTCATCCCAGCGATGTGGCTGGTTAAACAGCTTTTCCCAGATTTCGCGGTCATTCCAAAGCGCCCTCAGATCATCTGCCTCTTTCCCCTGTTGTTCGACCCAGGTAAAATATTTCAGATTATGGATCGATTTCCGGTCGGTATAACTTAACTCCTTCATGTGGGAGGGCGCACTTCCCAGCACACATTTTTCATGGTCGCGGGCAGCCTGCATCATGGAATAGGGTCCGCGTGAATCCTCCAGTTCCCGGAGCCGCGAATGATACATGGCGGCCGAATCTGTGGCAAGCGTGATCAGAACATCCTGACCGGTGAATTCAAAGTACTTCGCCGTCCGGATCGCCGAAAGAATATTGGCGATCCCCGATATTCCGATCATTTCCAAAGCGGCTGTCAACTCCTCGCTTACCCCTTCAGAAACCAGGTAATCCTTTCCGGCTTTTTCATTGAACAACCGCAGCACCCGCATGCAATCCTCATCATCGATGGCGGTGACCACATCCGTATTCTTTACGTTATGGATCCAGGGAATGTGCTTATCGCCAATGCCTTCAATCTGGTGTCCTCCGAAACCATTGTTCAGCAACGTAGGACATTGCAACGCCTCTGCCGCAACCACTTTTATGTATGGGAAGCGTGTCCGTAAATAATCTCCTGCGGCAATGGTCCCGGCTGAACCGGTCGAGGATATAAATGCCGAGAACCTTTCCCGACCCCTGGCAATTATTCGAAATATCTCTTCAGCAGCCCCACCGGTTACCTGATAATGCCAACACGCATTCCCGAACTCATCAAACTGATTAAAGATAAAGCAATCACTCCGGGTCCTCCTGATTTCATGGCAGGCATCATAGATCTCCTTCACGTTCGACTCACAACCCGGGGTTGCAATGACCTCGGCGCCGATCTCTTTTAACCATTCAAACCGCTCCCGGCTCATCTCTTCCGGAAGTATGGCAATGGCGGTCACATCCATCAGATAAGAATCAAATGCGCCGCCCCGGCAATAATTTCCGGTCGACGGCCAGACGGCCTTGTGATAAGTAGGATCGAATCCGCCGGTAATGATCCGCGGAACGAGACAACCATAAGCGGCTCCGACTTTGTGCGCGCCGGTCGGAAACCATTTTCCCAACATAACCACAATGCGTGCCTCTGTACCGGTTAACGAACCGGGCAATTCAAGAAAGTTCGGCTGCCCGAACAATCCTCCCGATTCCTTCGGTTCATTCTTCCAGGTGATCCGGAACAGGTTCAGGGGGTGAAGATCCCAGAGTCCAATCCCTGTAAGTTTTGATTTGATCTTTTGCGGAATCAGCCCCGGATCACGCATCTGGGCAAAGGTTGGAAGAATGATCCCCTTGTCACGGTAATGATCAATGGCCTTTTGAAGGACTTCAGGATGGGTGATGCGATCGATGATTGGAATCATAATGTCGAACTGTCGGGTTAAAAATTTCAGGATGTCCGGAATTGGTCCCGGGAAGCTATATCAGATGGATCGGGTAGCCCGGGAAGTTGCTTTGCGCCCTGCATGACAATGCTCATTTGAGCAGCATGTATAAAACGGGCCTCCCGGGTACAAGGTGTCAGAAAAGTAACTTCAAGCAGCTCAAAAGGATCAAACTTCAGCCTCGCCCGAACCTGATCCGTCTCATACTCATAACCGTTCCCGGTCAATGTAAGCGTTTTAATGTGCCCGTTGTCTTTGAAGATTAAAACCTCTTTTAGGGAAGACCTGCTTAATAAAAATCCGGAATGTTCCCGGTTCAATGAAGCTTCCGAAAGACACAACCCGGGTTTATCGGTGAAGGGGCTGCCCGACGAGGGACAAAAGGTCGTGCAATTTCCACACCCGTTACACCAATCTCTGATATTCAGAACCTGTAGCGCTTGTTCAATCCTGAAATCATTGTCTTTCAGGATGCGGATACTTCCATCCTCACCGCGAACAGCTTTTTGCAGTTCAAACACGGCAGGTTCGATGCGATAACAAAAATTTGCCAGGTTGGGACATACTGTAACGCAGGTACTGCATAAATCCTGACATTGCAGACACCGTGATGCTTCCCGACGCGCCTCCGCCTCCGTTAAGATCCCATTCCCGGTTGGGTCGTTTGCATCCCTCTGATGTGGTTGTTCAGTAATGGCCCGGTAGGAACGTTCTGCCCTTTTCCGCATGAGATCCGTGTATTGATCCGGTTGAATTCCCGATTTTGTCTTCACTCCCAATTCTTCATCCGGCTCCCTTGTACCGCTCCGCTCCCGGCAAAACCTGCGGATAATCTCCTCAGCCGCCTCTCTTCCGTCGGCAACGGCTTTTATTGCAGTCGATGCGCCGCGCATGACGTCACCCCCGACATACAAATTTTCAATCCGGGTAGCATACTTTCCATTCTCTGTTTGAAGCACTTCCCGATCTACAAAATCCAGGTCGGGCTTCTGTCCCAAAGCAGGAATGATTGTATCACATAACAATTCAAATTCCGAATCCGGAATCTTAACCGGAATGGGTCGTGGATCCTTTTTCATCCCGGAAGGTAAATCGGCGATCGGAACGGCAGGATCCCCATGCTGAAAAAGGACATTCCTCGAACATACCAGCGCTTTTACCACTCCCCCCTCAGAAATGATCCGCTCCGGAGTCACCAGTTCAAGGATACTGATGCCTTCAGCACTTGCAGCAGCAATTTCACTCCGGTCGGCGGGCATCTCCTCCATGGTCCTCCGGTATACCAGTGCCACTTCCCCGCCTTCCGGAACAATTTTTTTCGCTGTCCGTGCCACATCCATGGCAGTATTTCCACCTCCGATGACCACTACCCTTTTACCTGACCAGGATGATTGTCCGGTTTTGACATCCGATAAAAAACGAAGGGGATCAAGCACACCTTCGGAGGTAATCCCCTCAATCATTAAGGGCACCGTCAACTGGGCGCCAGCAGCTAAAAATACCGTGTCGAATTCATTAAGAATGGTTTCAAACCGCTCTTTATCAATGTTTTCGCAACAATGTAATTGAACCCCCGAATCGAGGATGGTCTGTACATCCAGATCGATGGAGGTCTGGTCAAGTCTGAATGGCGGGATCACTGCGGAGATCATTCCTCCGGGTATCCTGTTCCGGTCGAAAATATCTACTTCAAATCCGGCCTGTCTCAGAAACCATCCGCAGGTAAGCCCTGCCGGACCCGCACCGATCACGGCAGCTTTCCACACCGGGATGTCCAGGATATTTTTCGGTATACCCATCCGGCTATCAGGCGTCTGCCCGATCAACCTGTCAGGGATAACCGCCGGTTTTTCGGCTTGTTCCCACCACGGGGAATTTGGATGATGGTGCAGGTTGGCAACAAATTTTTTTATTTCCCTGATTTGAAGGGGATCATCGTAATTGATCCGGGTGCATTTATACTCACATGAATTGTCGCAAATGGAACCCAGTACCGATGGCAAAGGATTGGTTTTGAAAATGGTCCGATAGGCTTCCCCGAATGCGCCTTGTGCAACCTGTCCGAGGTATCCGGGGATATCCTGCTCCGCGGGACAGGTATCGGTGCATGGGGCATGGATACAGTCGAACCACTCCAGTTGACGGGTCGTTTTAATCGATGGTTCGGCCGGGATTCCTTTCCGGTAACGTCGATCCCCGGTGACTCTTGTGGCGTGATGCTTTAAATTGAATAATTCCGGACTGTCCCCTGAATAACCCATCTTCCCTGCAACAGTTGAGATATAATCAGGAATATTTCTGGCACTTGTTTCTTCGAAGGCATCCCTCATCCTGCCAATGTACTGGTGCAGGCGCCCGTATCCTCCGGGTTTCAGCAGGTCGCTGCAAACCGTAACGGGTAGCAGCCCGCAGGAAATCACCTCCGGCAGATTGAAACAATCAACGCCTCCTGAAAAGGAGATATCGAGATCGGGCCGGTCCTCCTTCAGCTTCCCGGCCAGGGTCACCGTCACCGGGTGAAGCGCCCGCCCGCTCAGGTAAGCCATCTTTTCCGTTGATGGAAAAACCTTCCGTTTGTTGAGACACGCCAGTGTATTGCTGAGTTTGACACTGAAGCAAACCTGATGGGCATCAGCATGCTGCGATAAATCATCTATTATCTCAAGCGCTTCAGGATACTTCAGATCATGATCAAAGACCTGATCAGGGATTTCGGTTGCATAATGCAAACGATCATTTAAAACCGATCGCAAATCCGCTGCCCCCAGGAGGGTTGGATTCAATTTGATGGTGGTATGCAGGTGGCGTTCAGAGATCAGATACCGCGCTATCTTACCGATCTCCGACGGAGGGCATCCGTGCATGGTGCTCAGGGTCACCGAACCGGAAATCCGTGAAGGAATTTCGATAGCCTTTGCTTCCGGACAGACGGTGCGTAAAAGAAGCCTCGCTTCGTCCAGTTCAGCGGAGCAGTCGTTCATTTTATCAAGGAACCATTGGACATTTTCACGCATGATGCCTTCAAAATCATAGCCGACGCTCATGTTGAAAATCATTCCGGGAGGTCCCTCAAATCCCAAAACATGCTGAAGGATGTGGATAACAACCCAGGCGTTAAAATATTCCCTGAACGACGCCGACACCTTCAGCTCCTGCGACCATTCACAGTTGTAGCCCTCATCATATAAATCGATACAGGGTTTTGCAACCTGCAATTCATCCAGGGTTTGAATGGTTTTAAGTTCCAGGTATCTGGCTCCGTACAACCAGGATGAAATAATATTCTGAGCCAGTTGTGTATGGGGACCGGCGGCGACTCCGATCGGGTTATCAAGTATCTTCCCATACCGCTTAAACCGGAACGGGTCCTGCGTTGATGGCCTGAAAAAAAGGTCACCGGGATACCCGTAAAAGGAACCTGCCCGAACCTGACGGAGCGTAAAACGCAAAAGGTCAGGTAATTTCATTGGATTAAACGAATCAGCCATTGGGGTCACCATAATCCGGGTTCAGCTCAAAATTAACGATAAAGCAACAATCAAACGCCGTTGAAGAAAAAAAAGGTTTTTGGCTCCGTGTAACCGGATCATGGTCAGGCCTTTCTCACCGGGTTCATAAAACTTTTCTACCTTTGCATTATATTGTCTGAACCCTACTGAAGTTAATGCCAGATTTGACGCATCCATTGAACGGAAATACCTATAATGAAGCTTTTCTCACCGAAGCCTTCAGGCTGGCTGCACAATCGATGCAGGCAAACCAGGGCGGACCTTTCGGAGCCGTTGTGGTAATCGATGATAAAATCATTGGTACCGGCGTTAACCAGGTTACTTCAAAGAATGATCCGACTGCTCATGCTGAGATCATGGCCATCAGAGATGCCTGTAAAAAACTGAATTGTTTTGATTTGCGGGGAGCTGTAATTTACTCCACCTGTGAACCTTGCCCGATGTGCTTTTCAGCCATTTATTGGGCCGGTATCCAGAGGGTGTTTTATGCATCCACCCGGGAAGATGCCGCCGCAATAGGTTTTAAGGACAGTTGGATTTATGACGAAATTGGGAAGGAACCCACCGGGAGAACCGTTAATTTCCAAAGGGTTATCCATCCGTCTGCCCCCCGTCTCTTCAGCGATTGGGATGCCAAGCAGGATAAAATTTCTTATTGAAACAGAGTTTCCCGTCTCTTTTCTTGACACATGCAATTCTTTTTTATATCTTTGATAATCAATTAAAATTATCACATGAAAAAGTTATTTGCAGGGATTATCGCGCTACTGATCCCGGTTACTCTTTTAGCCCAGACAGCAAAAGAGGCGCAGGACCTAACCCAGGTCATGAATAAAATAAAGAAAGTCGAAAAGGAAAACCAGTACCTGAAAAAACAAACAGGATCGCTTCAGGCGACCGTAACATCGCTGACGGAGCAACTTGCCACACTCAATAAAAAAATCGCAGGCAGCGATTCAATAGTCAAATCGGGACAGGATACGGTTTCAACCTATTCGGT
>JAQWBQ010000107.1 GCA_028706295.1 Bacteroidales bacterium | reverse complement strand
CCGGAACGCTGATTGCCGGGATCATTGGTGTGAGCAATATCATGCTGGTCGTCGTAAAGGAACGGACCCGAGAAATAGGCATTCAGCGCGCTCTGGGAGCGACACCCCGGATGGTGATCACGCAGATCATTACGGAATCGGTCGTTTTGACAACCTTTGCAGGCTACTTCGGGTTGGTTCTGGGTGTAGGGCTTTTGGAATTGATCAACTACCTGCTCGATAGTTCCGGGGCCGCAACCGAGATGTTTCTCCATCCGGGAGTCAACTTCAACGTAGCGGTCTCTGCACTGACCATACTTGTGATTTCAGGGGTTCTGGCAGGTCTGATCCCCGCTAAAAGGGCAGTTTCGGTGAAACCTATCGACGCCCTGAGATATGAATTGTGATGAATAAACTTATATACTCAAGGAAAAAACAACCTGTAACAAATGAAGAAAATCATTAAAATATCGGTTCTGGTATTAATCCTGGCGCTGTTTGCTGCAACCATAATATACCTGTACAATAAATCAAAAGAGAAGCCTGTGGTTTTCCAGACGGAGACCCCGTTTAAAACCAATATCATCAAGAAAACCGTGGCAACAGGTTCGGTGATCCCCCGCAAAGAGATTGAGATCAAACCGCAGGTTTCAGGAATTGTTGAAGAGATCTATGTTGAGGCTGGCGAAAAGGTGCACAGCGGCGATGTGATCGCGAAAGTACGGATCATCCCCGATCTGGTCAACCTCAACAATGCCGAAGGAAGGCTGGAGCGTGCGAAAATAGCCTATGACGATGCCAAACTGAATTTCGACCGGCAGGATAAGCTGTTTAAGCAGGGGGTCATCGCCGAAACGGAATTCCAGCAAAGCCAGGTAACATTTAAAAATGCACGCCAGGAAATGGATGCCGCTGAAGCAAACCTGGAGTTGATCCGCGAAGGGGTCAACAAACGGTCGGGTAAGGCCACAAATACCCTGATCCGTTCCACCATCAACGGAATGATCCTCGATATTCCCATCAAAGCGGGAAGCTCAGTCATTGAGACCAATAACTTCAATGCCGGAACCACCATTGCAAGCGTTGCCGATATCGGTGATATGATTTTCCAGGGTAAAGTCGATGAAACCGAAGTGGGAAAGATCAAGCCCGGGATGCCCCTCCTGCTGACCGTGGGCGCCATTGAAAACGACACCTTCATGGCCACCCTGAAATACATCGCCCCCAAGGGTGTGCTGGAGAACGGCGCCGTTCAGTTTGAAATCAAAGCCGATGTGCTCCTGAAAAATGACCAGTTCGTGAGGGCCGGCTACAGCGCCAATGCCGATATTGTGCTGCAGCGCGCCGACAGTGTAATGGCCATAAAAGAAAGTCTGTTACAGTTTGACAAGGACTCAGCCTTTGTGGAAGTTGAAACCGGACCACAGACTTTCGAGAAACGATTCATAAAAACAGGCCTCTCCGATGGCCTGAATATCCAGGTGCTTTCCGGGCTGACTCTCAAGGACAAGATCAAGATTCCGCAGAACACCGCGATAAAATAGGCGCTGACTGACCTGAACCTGAAAATTCAGGAATTTTTCCAAATAAAAAAAAATTCATAATTTTGCCCGCAAATGGTGGACAGATTTGATTGATTGCAACCACTGGAAAAAAATGCTAAAACAATTTTCCCTCATTCAATCATCTTCCATTTTTTAGGTATCAGCGCCAATCTTCGGCCCCCGGGTCTGTAAGACTGTCTTTCAACCCTTGCCTGGATGGTAATGATCCCGTCAAAAAATAAATCGTAAATCGTAAAAATTAAATCTAAAATCAATATTATGGCTTATCTATTTACTTCGGAATCTGTCTCAGAGGGACATCCCGATAAAGTTGCCGATCAGATATCGGATGCATTGCTGGATGAATTCATGCGTTGGGATCCTGAATCCAAGGTCGCCTGTGAAACATTTGTCACCACCGGTTTGGTGGTTTGCGGCGGTGAAGTCCGCACCCAGGGCTATGTTGACGTGCAGGAGAGTGTGCGCCGTGTTATCCGCGAAATCGGATATACCAAGGCAGAGTACCGTTTCGATTGTGATTCCTGCGGAGTCATCTCAACCATTCATGAACAATCTGCCGACATCAACCAGGGAGTGGTCCGTGAAAAGAAAGAGGACCAGGGCGCCGGCGATCAGGGAATGATGTTTGGTTATGCCTGCCGTGAAATGGACAATTTCATGCCCATGTCGAGTGAACTTGCACACATCCTGCTCCAGGAGTTAGCCGCTATCCGACGGGAAGGCCGGCAGATGAAATACCTGAGACCCGACAGCAAGTCACAGGTAACCATTGAATACAATGATGAGGGTCAGCCTGTCCGAATCGATACCATCGTTGTTAGCACCCAGCACGACGATTTCATCCGGCCAAAGACTGTCGGAATTAAAGGTGAGAAAGAGGCGGAACGGGCCATGCAGGACAAGATCCGTGAAGATGTACTTAAAATCCTTATCCCAAGGGTAAAAAAAGTGATTCCCGCCAGGGTCAGAAATCTGTTTCACAACGACTTTAAACTCCACGTCAATCCCACCGGGAAATTTGTGATCGGCGGCCCCCATGGTGATACCGGACTTACCGGTCGCAAGATCATTGTCGATACTTATGGAGGCCACGGCGCACATGGTGGCGGCGCATTTTCAGGAAAAGACCCCTCCAAAGTCGACCGCTCGGCTGCATATGCAGCAAGGCACATTGCGAAAAACATGGTGGCTGCCGGAGTAGCCGATCAGGTATTGATCCAGGTAGCCTATGCCATCGGGGTCGCCCAACCGGTCGGATTGTTTGTCAACACGTACGGTACGGCTAATGTTAAAGATAAAAACGGAAAGATCCTCCACGACGGAATCATCGCCGAGAAGATTCAAAAAATATTCGATATGCGACCGTATGCCATCGTGGAGCGGTTCGGCCTGAAGAATCCGATCTTCCTGCGCACGGCTTCTTACGGGCATTTCGGACGGGATTGCTATGATGCTGAAGTCGAAGTGTACTATCCGGTCAAGGGGCAAAAACCAAAAACCGTCAACGGGAACGGCAAAGAGGTCTACCGGAAGAAGGTCACCTTCTTCGCCTGGGAAAAACTCGATTACCTGAGTGTCATCAAAAAAGAATTCGGAATCAAATAGACCCTTGGAAACAAGTATCAAATACCGGCTGTTGGCCCTTCTGTTCCTGTGTCTGTTTGCCGGAGGGCTTTACGGTCAGATACCCATTAAAACCTATACAACCGCGACGGATACCTTCTACTGGAAACGGTATGTCCACATTCCGCGGCCTGAGAAGATTCATCTGAAGAAGATCTCTGAAAGTGGTTACAAAAAGGAAATCGACCGGTTTATCGCGCAAAACACTGGTGATTTTCAGCAATTTACAAATGATTCCCTGTCAAACAGGACTCTGAAAGATCTCCGGAAGTCCCTCTATCCCACGGAGATCAACGGCGATGGCAAGATCGATCTGATCTTCAGCGGTTTCAGTGGTGGATTGGCGGACATTACCCGGATTTACCTGAACCGGGGAGACTCTTTTGAACTGGTTTTCGAGGATTATCAGTATCTCACCAAATTCATGAGAAAGAACGGCCTTTTAACCTCCCTGCAAACCGGGGATCCGGGGTGTGGGGAGGATTACCTTTATTTTACCCGTGACTATGAAGTAAAATGGGAGGAATCGGTTCCGGTTTTCATTAAAGGGAAGCAAACCGTCGCCTATAAGTACACCGAGGAACCCCGGGAATACTGGGATAAAACCATACCATTCAGATCGGTTTCCGACACGATGATGGTGCGGGCTTCGGCAGCAAGGCTGAACGAACCTTTCATTCCAAGGCTTGAAACTTTCGGTAACATCATTGCAAAATACCGCCAGAAGACCCGTGGCGCGGTACTGGCTGTTAAAAACCTGGGAAAGGGAAACACATGGTATTTTGTGGAGTTGTTTCCCGGTGTCGCTCCCGCAGCTTCCATCTTGTACGAAGCTGATAAAGTGCCTACCTTCCTGCGCGGGTGGGTTTCGGGACAATCGATTATACTGGATCGATAAAGAGCGGCATAAATTCTGCTTCTGATTCAGTTTCACCAATAAAAAACCCTGCCTCCGGTATGTCGTGGAAAGCAGGGATATTTTATTTTCCCGAAGCGGAGAAAATCCTTTTTAGTGTCGCACCACCAGCTTTTTACTTTGGGCAGTCTTTCCGTTCACTTCCAGTGAATAAAAATAGATACCGGAGCCAAGGTCGGAAGTGTTGATGCTCACCTTACCCGAAACCTCTTCCAGGCCGACGGTTTTCTTTGCAGATCCTAAAACATCGCGGATCACGATTGCGCCGTCGGTTCCTGCCGGGATTGAATATCCGATGGTCACCCGGCTGTTGGCAGGGTTGGGATAGCCGTTGGATAAGGCAGTCGGGCCGATTCCGGATTCTGAAAGGCCTGCCCCATAGGTGGTATAGTAAACGGTGAGGCTTACCGAGTCGGCCATATCAATGGCATTGTAAAAAACCCAGCGGATCACCGATTCGCCGGAGGTAAATCCCAGATTCTTGCCGATCCATACATAGTGACCGCTGAATTCAGAGACCGTTTCACCGGGTTCAATGGTTTTAGCTGAAGGAGAGACGGTGACCCAGGAGGGATAGCATCCGTCGGCCCAGCACATGGTCGATTCGGTCGAGTCCATCACGGAGAGAACTGATTTCTTGCAGAAAATGTTTACCGGTTCGGTGGTAATGTTTTTAACATCCACATAGGTGACCAGTTCGGAACTATCGGGAGTTCCGGCCTGGATAAGGGTGGTATTCTGACCGAGGATTCCGGCTTTAGAGATGAGCGTGACACTTTGAGCGATGCCATAAAAGGTAAGGCTGGTCAGGATCAAGGTAAAGAGGTAGATTTTTTTCATATACACGAATGGTTCTTGGTTCTTTGCAAAAATACAAAAAATGGATAAACCGTCTTTCCTGTTTTTGTAATATTTCTTACTTTTGTTGAAAATTATCAAATCCTGATTCCATGAAAAGATTTTACCTCCTTCTTTCAATCCTGTGGATCGTCGTTGCCGGGTTCAGCCAATCGCAGCGTTTTATCCTTTTTGAAGAGTTCACCAATGCAAGCTGTTCACCCTGTGCGGCACAGAATCCGGGGTTTGATGCGTTACTGAACGCGAATGCTTCCAAGTGCACCTCCATAAAATATCATACCAACTGGCCGGGCACCGATCCGATGAATGCACAAAATCCGGCCGATGTCGGTACCCGGGTTACCTATTACAATGTCAGCGGAGTTCCGCACGCGCTGATGGATGGCGTTCCGCAATCCGGCTCATCGTATCTGGGGGCGCCGGCCAATGTGACCCAGGGCAAGATCGACGCCCGTTATGCAATACCATCGCCTTTTTCGATGCAAATGCAGCATTTGTTATCGACTGCCCAGGATTCGGTTTATTCGACCATGCTGATAACCTGTACGGAGGGAATCGCCGAGAACCTGGTGGCTCATAATGTGATCATCGAAAAGTGGATTCATTTTAACAACTCACCGGGATCAAACGGAGAGAAGGATTTTTACAATGTGATGAAAAAAATGCTCCCGGGCGCCAACGGTACCTCCCTGCCTTCACAAATGGAAGCCGGTGATTATGTGATCCTCGAGGGCGCCTGGAAATTTGCAAACGTTTATGACAAAACCCAGATTGCCGCGGTAGGATTTGTCCAGAACAAGGTCTCCAAGGAAGTTCATCAGGCGGCTCTCAGCACTACAAGCCCGCTAACGCTGCCTTATGATCTTGATGCCCAGGTTATGGAGGTCATTGATGTGCTTCCAAAAACCTGTATCGGCAAATTAACCCCGTCGATCCGGATCCGGAACAACGGGAATTCGATGCTCCAGAATCTCACCTTCAAATATCGTGTCAACGACGGGCCGGAACAATCTTATACCTGGATCGGAGGACTGGAAAGCCTGAAAAAGACGGTCGTTGTTCTGCCCGAATACTCCTTTGCCATCCGCGAACAGAACGAACTCCTTGTTTACTCAACAATGCCGAACACCGGGACCGACCAATACCCCAAGAACGATACGCTCCATTTTACTTTTACCAACGCCCCGGTTTCGACCAACCAGGTAAAGGTGGTCATCCGTACCGACAACGCTCCGGAACAGACAACGTGGGCGTTTAAGAACTCGCTCGGTGAAACCGTTGCCTTCGGAGGCCCCTATACCGAGCCAAACAAGATCCACCAGCAGACCATCACCCTGCCAAAACCGGATTGTTATCGTTTTACCCTCTACGATTCAGGAGGAAACGGGATCTGCTGCACCAACGGTAACGGTGTATATGAACTTTCGTCAAACGGCACCATCATCAAACAGGGCGGCCAGTTCGGATATTACGAATCCAGTGACATGTGGTATGAGGCACCGGTATCGGTGACAGAATCTGAGGCTGCCGGAAGGTTTACAGTCCGGCCGAATCCGATGAACAATACCTCCAAAGTATCCTTCTACCTTCCAAATGACGCGTCGGTTTCCCTGCAGCTCTATTCTTCGCTCGGGCAACCCGTGTTAAATCTTTATAACGGGGCGCTCCAGGCCGGGAAGCATGACCTGACGCTCGAAGGTGATGACCTGAAATCCGGAATCTATATTCTGCGTTTGAACACCGGGACGAATGTTTATTCCCGAAAAGTGACCGTTGTAAAGTAACTTTTGCCTGTTATCCGGCAATTATCCGTTATACAGCAACTTCACTTCCAGCGCACCCACTCCGTACTGAGCCATCGGAGCGTCGAAGTATTCTACCCCTTCGGTCGCCGACAACCGCTGCACGATCTGGTCACGCAACACCCCGTTACCAACCCCGTGAATAAAGGTAATCCGTCTGAAGTGACGCATCCTGGCGCTGTCGAGACACTTCAGAAAATAACGAATCTGAAAATCAAGAATCTCCGATTGTTCCATGTTCGACGGATCATCGATCAGCTCATGAATATGGAGATCCACAACAGCTTCACCTGCTGAAGTAACATGTTTCATGATAGCCGGAACCTCTTCGGCAGATTTTTCGTCTTGCTTTTTTGAAGGATCTTTTTCGGCGGAAGGTTCCCCGAGGTAGGAGCTCAGCGACAGAATTCTTGCTACAATTCCTTTGCCCTGGATAAGAGGATGTTCCCGGTAGTTCCCCTCCTTGAAAAACCGCTTGCCTTCGATCCTGAATTCAGAATTGAAAGGGGGAAGGACCGTTCCCGATTGCTGTTTGTGAAACAGAAACTGAATGCAGCCTTCGGTCCAACGTGTCAATTGCTCCCGGTTAACGGTGTCGAGAAGCACCAGGGTGTCGGGTAACATGCTGCCGTAATCGATACCGTCGTAATGTCCCAGATGTGTCCTGCCAAAGATGTTGTACAACACATCATAGCTGGTGTTATTTATGATCATTATGTCAACAGAGCCGGTAATGAGCCATTTCTGGTCATGCGGAACAAAGGCTAAAAAAATATCCTCCGACTTCCGTCCTTTCCTGTGGTGTGCAGGCAGCGAAATCATCCGGTCATCAAAGGTTTCTGTCGCCTCACCGGGATCTGATTTCAGTTCGACCTGGTAATCCTCGTTGAAAAAACGGGCTGCAGGAAGATTCGTCTCAATTTTAATTACCTCACTGATCATGGTTGGAATTTCGAAACCATCCTCGATCAGAATGCTGACCGTGCGGCTGTCGATAAGTTTCGCCACGACACCACCGCCCGATGCATTCAGAAATTTAACTTTATCTCCGATTTTCAATTCTGACATAAAACCATATTTAAACCGCTGCAAATATACGGATGTTATACCCATCATCATAAGACCGGGAGCGCTGTCACACCAGGTAAAATTTCGAAAACGCTTATTATTAAAAGGGTTTCAAATGGTATAAGGGTCTTAACATAACATGGCAATTTTTATAGATTATTTTTCAGTAGCCATGTAATCAATGTTTTATAATTAAAAACAATCTGATAAAAAATTATTACTATCTTGCGCCCATTATTAACCAAAAAA
The DNA here is from genome assembly GCA_028706295.1 of Bacteroidales bacterium. Lineage (GTDB taxonomy): Bacteria > Bacteroidota > Bacteroidia > Bacteroidales > FEN-979 > CAIVAT01. The sequence goes on along the minus strand of JAQWBQ010000107.1, from coordinate 1,774 downwards.
CAACCATTATGAGGAGAATTACGATTCTGCTGTTATTCATTGTTATAACAGCATCCACATCGTTTGGAGGTGGTTATCAGGTAGGTCTTCACAGCATGCGGAACATCGGCATGGGGCTTATCGGAACATCCCTCACGTACGATGCGAGTAGCCTTTTTTACAACCCCGGTGGCGCTGCCTTTGTAAAGGAAACCTGGAGTTTCTCGGGAGGTGTAAGTTTCCTGATGGCCCGGACCACTTTTCAGCCAAAGGATGTAATGGAACAATTCAAATTTGAGCACAAGATCAACACGCCGCTCTATTTTTATGCTGCTTTCAAGCCAACCAAGAACCTCAGTGTCGGTCTGGCGGTTAACACGCCATACGGCAACGGGCTTTCGTGGGGCAAAGAGTGGATCGGAAAATATCTGATTCAGGATATAACCTTCAGAGCATTTACTTTTCAGCCAACCGTTTCTTATAAATTCAAAGACATCATCGGGATCGGGGTCGGACTGATATACTCTTACGGCTCGGTCGATTTGAACAAAGCCATACCGTTGCAGGGTTCGACCGGCGACGGATCCCTGAACATTCAGGGAAGTACCGGAAATTTCGGGTTCAATGCCGGGATCATGGTTAAGCCGGTCAAAGGGCTCAGTCTGGGAATTGATTATCGTTCCAAAATCGAAATGAAAGTCAAGGGCGCAGATGCCACTTTCACGGTACCAACTTCGCTCAGTACACAGTTCCCGAATAACAAGGTGGATGTCATGCTCCCCCTTCCGGCAAATCTCGATTTTGGCGCTTCTTATGAATTCGGTAAGAATAACCAGTGGATGATCGGTTTGAACCTGTGTTATGTTTTCTGGAATACCTATGATTCGCTCGTTTTCGACTTTGAGACGAAGACTTCTGCTGTCAACCGGACTGCCAATCCGACCCTGTATGAAAATAAACTGATTCCCCGTATCGGCGCCCAGTACCGGATGAATGACCTGCTGACTTTCAGAATCGGCGGTTATTATGACCCATCGCCGGTTAAGGATGACTACCTCAATCCCCAGACTCCGAGTGTCGACCAGATCGGGTTGACCTGCGGCCTTTCCATTCAGCCTGTGAAAGGACTCAGCATCGACGCTGCATTCCTGTATATCATGGGATTGGAAAGAAGTGGCACCTACAGTCCCGACAATTTTGCCGGAACATACAGCAACGCGGTTTTCACTCCCGGGATTGGTTTGACATACAATTTTTAACCTAAAAAAATTCATCCTATGAAAAAACTTCTTTTCATCATATTATCAGTCGCATTCCTGGCCGGTTGTGATAAAAAAATCGATGAATATCCTGCATCTTCCAATGGTGTCGATTTTTCCAACTATGTTGCTGTCGGCAATTCCCTGACATCGGGACACAGCGATAATGCACTCTATCTTTCAGGTCAACAGAACTCCTACCCGAACATCCTGGCCTCCCAGTTTCAAACCGTCGGCGGGGGCGCCTTCAGGCAGCCCTTGATCGGCACCGAGGATGGTGTCGGATTTACCCCCATCCCGGGCGGACTCTATTACTATACAAAGCTGGCCCTCAAGATTGTTCCCGACAAAGACTGCCAGGGAAATCCGACAGGTACTGCTTCTCTTAAACCGGCTGTCGTTGTTGACAACCCGGATCAGAACACCCTGAAACAGCAACTCTTCTCGCCCCCTACCGTTGCAGGTCCCTATAACAATATGGGAGTTACCGGCGCCACGGTACAGAGCATCTTCTACAACCGTCTCGGCGATCCCAC
>JAQWBQ010000106.1 GCA_028706295.1 Bacteroidales bacterium | reverse complement strand
CGAAGTTGGACACTCCATTTGAATATCTTGTTCCCCTGCTGGCTCCGACGACTCCAAATGTTGCTGAATTCACCGATATGATTCCCGGATTTGAAGTCATCCCGGACGGTCTGGCTCCGGTTCTTCCAAAAGAGGCTGATTTTGAAGATTCCGGTTCTGCCTTTTCATTCAATCAGGATCTCATTTTAAATCTGTCTCCCGTTACACCTTTTGTTGCTCCTTTCGACGATACCATCTGATCCGGAGCACTTCTTCCTGTTCCTTTCGGTATTGCTGCATTGAAAAGAACGATGCTTTACATTTTCATCGTGATGCAGTAAAAATGATATGCATCTTAGGATTTTCCTAAAATGTCATGCAATTTTCAGGGAATTAAATAAAATCTTAAATTTGGTTCACCATTCCGGGAACAGATGGTTATTTTAATCCTGATCATCTGTATTCAGCATGCATGTCGCGTACTTTACAATGCAGTCATGCCAATTGCCGGAATCAGGAACACTGGGACCTGGATGATCCTGGTTAGATTTTTTTATGGGAATACGGGGATAAAATTATTGTGTCAGGGAAAAATCAGATTCAGCTACCGTCAATAAAAATACCGATGATGAATGATTTTGATGAAGAGCTTCACAGAAAGCTCATTGAAAGGATGCCGGACGGGGTTTACCGGAGTACGCATGACGGGAAATTCCTTGAAGTCAATCCTGCGATGGTCAGGATTCTTGGTTACGACACAAAGGAAGAGTTGCTGGCGATCGATATAAAGTCCGAATTATATTTTGATCCGGCAGACCGGGAGAGTCTCATGCTGGAAGAACAGTTGGAAGAGCTCGGAATTTTTCGGCTCAGAAAGAAGGATGGATCCGCGATCTGGGTTGAGGATCATGGTTGGTACAATACCGATGAAAACGGTAATGTAACAACGCATGAAGGGATTCTCCGTGATGTCACGGAAAGGGTCATTGCCGAGGAGGCTTTGAAAAAGAGCGAGCTGGAATTCCGAACGTTATTCGAAAATGCAAATGATGCTATTTTCATTGTCAACAATGAAATATTCGTGGAATGTAATCTGATGACCCTTACCAGTTTTGGTTGCGGGAAAAAAGAAGATATCATCAATCATGCTCCCTGGGAGTTCAGTCCTCCCCTTCAGCCTGACGGAAGCGATTCAAAAGAAAAAGCAAGAATATACATGGAAGCCGCAGCAGGAGGAACGCCACAGAGATTCTACTGGAAACATTGCAGGAAGGACTATTCCCTGTTCGATGCTGAAGTATCTCTGAACAGGGTTGCGTTCAGAAATACTTTCTATCTTCAGGCAATCGTAAGAGATACAACCGAACAAAAACAAGCGGAGGAAGAAATCAAACGGATGAACAAGGAGTTGCAGGAACTGAATGCAACCAAAGATAAGTTTTTCTCAGTCATTGCACATGACCTGCGGAGCCCGTTCAGCGCCCTGCTGGGGCTTTCGGAGATGATTTCGAATCCCGACAGTGAATTGGGCATGGAGGATACCCGGAAAATCGCCGGAAAAATACACATGCTGCTCATAAACCAGTACAATTTTTTACAGAACCTCCTCGAATGGTCCAGGATGCAGTTGGACCGGGTGCCTTTTCAACCGGAAAAAGTCAATCTTTTGTCCATCGTGTCCAATGTAGCCGACCTGGTCGCCGGGAATTTATTGAGAAAAAAGATCGAATTGTTTAATTATATTGATGAAAACATTGAAATCGTTGCCGATGCAGAGATGATCCGTTCCATCTTTTTAAATCTGATAACGAATGCGATTAAATTCACTCCCCGGCAAGGCAGGATCACGTTGAACGCGGGCCATCAGCAGGGATGTACCGAGATAACCGTAACCGATAACGGGGTTGGTATGACCCACGACGAAATTGAAAAGCTCTTCCGGCTTGATCATCTGTTTTCCAAAGTCGGTACTGAAGGTGAAAAGGGAACCGGTTTGGGTGTTTTATTGTGCAGTGAAATGATATCAAGGCACGGTGGTACGATTGAAATCAGTTCAGAGGTCAACGCAGGTACTTCTGTGAAGATTGGGCTACCAGAAAAGATGCCCCTCTGAAATCAGGGTAAAAGATTACTGTTTGATAAATTTTTCTATCTGCACTGTATTTCTGCCGGTAATCCTTATGAAATAAACACCTTCGGGCAAAACTGATACGTCAATTACAAGTCTGTCATCCCGAAGATCCTGATCCATTATTCTCTGACCATTGATATTCATCAACGAAAAGTGATTCGATTGCGCTTTCTTTTCATTTACAATGGTAATAATCCCTGATCCGGGGTTCGGAAAAACCGAGAAAATTCTTTCAGGAGTAAAAGGATCGATCGAAACAACTGCACAAGCTTCCGCTATTTCCGATTGACTGTTACATCCCACATCATTGTCATGAATATCGATGATGCCATTCGGATTAAGCAAATATTCACAAATACTGTTCACTTCGCATTCCGTTAAAGAAAAGTTATTATAGATGAATAAACCGGAAATGGAAGCGGAATTGATGTTGTCGATTCCATTTAATGAGGGCAGGAGTGCATTATCTGTAATGATCAGGTTGTAACCGATAGATTTCAATGTTTTTAGCGCGGTTAAGACGGTCAGTACAGGATTCTGTTTTATCAGCAGACTTCCTCCGATTGATTGCAAAATACTTATTCCTGACAAGGAAACCATTGAATTGTTACCATTGATCTCCAATGTTCCTCCCACGGTTTTCAACGCGGAAAGTCCTGTCAGGTCATTTAAAAGTGGATTCCACCTTATATTTAAACTATTGTTTATGGTCCTCAATCCATTCAGTCCTGTTAATGTTTTCAGCGCATTGTTATTGCTTACTTCGATTGAACCTCCGACGGACTGGAGGCTGGACAATCCGTTCATGTTCGTCAGAGAATTGTTTTGAGAAAGCGACAGATCACCACCCACGTAATTCAGTACATTGAGTCCCATTAATGTTGACAGGATATCGTTATTCAGGATTTCAAGATCCCCTCCGACAGATATCAGGTTGTTCAGTCCGTTTAAACTTGTCAGGTTATCATTTTGAAGAATTGACAAGTCACTTCCAATATAGTTCAAGGCATTAAGGCCGTTGAAATCGTTTAAGTTTTCATTATTAAAGATCCACAATTCACCGCCAACAAAGGTTACCACGTTTAATCCTTCCAGATTGTAAATATCATTTCCCATAATGCTGATACTGCCCTGAACGCGGGTACAACCCGGGTAATTGATCTGAAAACTGTCAATCTGTCCTTGTCGTGTGAATGTGATGCCTTCAAAGAGGCATGAATACTGTCCTCTTGTGCCACATGTTAATGCCAACATGCAAAACACAAAACAATAGATTGTTTTCATGATGCTGGTTTTTAAAATTTTGACCTCATAGTTCCTTGCTTAAACCTTGTTAAGCTTTTCAGGAGGTCACTGCCTTTTTGTGAATTGCCGGCAGTTTGTGGAAGGAATTACAAGGGTAAAACGTCAAAAGACATTAACCCCCTGTTTGATGCGAAAGATACGAAAAAAAAATGAGAAAAGCAAGATCAGAAGTGATCAGGTTTTTAATCCATCCTGAGCCTCTCAGGGGACTTGAACCCCCGACCTGCTAATTACGAATCAGCTGCTCTACCAACTGAGCTAAAGAGGCGGGCTGATGACCTCTCCCCCTGCCCCTCCTCTTGAAGGGGAGGGGTTTGGGGTGGGGTCTTCAGACGGTTTTGGTCGGGATGAGAAGACTCGAACTTCCGACCCCCACGTCCCGAACGTGGTGCGCTAGCCAACTGCGCTACATCCCGATTTTACCTAATGAAAGAAAGAACGCTGTTCCCGGTCTTTTCTTACATTGATTCCCCGTAAAGGGCTGCAAATTTAAGTAAAATATTTTATAAATTACAAATCCCGGCTTCACAAACCTTCATAAACTGAAAATCCCTACTTTTGTAAGGGATTTCATTTCGTCACAAATATTGATTTATGACCTGTTTTAATAGAGTTCTCTGGCTTTTGGTTTGCATGTTGTCCCTTGTTCATTCCGGTTGCCGGGACAATCAGGGGAACCAAAAGAATCAGGGAGGGCAGAAACCCATGATGGTCGGGGCCAGGGTACTTGTTCCGGGACAACTTGAAAATAAGATCCTTGCCACGGGAAATCTGATGGCCAACGAGGAGGTGGAACTTCGAAGCGAGGTACCGGGAAGGGTTGTCGCGATTTATTTTGAAGAGGGAAGCGCTGTAAAGAAGGGGGAACTCCTTTTAAAGATCGACGATCGTGAACTTCAGGCACAGCTCGTCAAGCTTCAGGTTGAAGAAAAACAGGCACGTGATGATCTTTTCAGGAAGGAAAAACTCCTCGAACTTAAAGCAGTCAGCCAGGAAGAGTACGATAAATCGTTTAACACGTTGGGAATCATCAAAGCGCAGGTCGATCTGCTCAAGACTCAGATCTCGAAAACTGAGATTTATGCACCCTTCAGCGGGTTGATTGGTCTGCGGCAGGTAAGTCCGGGTGGATTTGTCTCATCCTCCACCCTCGTGGCACGGCTTCAGCAGACCAATCCCATGAAACTTGAATTTTCAATTCCTGAAAAATACCGGAATAAAGTCGGTAAAGGCACCCTGGTTAAATTCACCGTCGAGGGATATGACAGCGCTTTTTCGGGTCCTGTTTATGCTATCGAACCAAGGATTGATCCTGCAACCCGGAATGTCCCGATCAGGGCTTTATGTTCCAACGAATCGGGTTACCTGGTTCCGGGCGCATTTGCCAAAGTAGAGCTGGTCCTCGATCGGATTTCCGACGCACTGGTTATCCCCTCAGAGTCGATCATTCCGCAGTTGAACTCTGAGAAAGTATTTGTATCCGCAATGGGCAGGGCATCCTCCCGGGAGATTATCACAGGCATACGGAACGAACGCGAAGTACAGGTCATCAGCGGTTTAAAAGCAGGAGATACCATCATCACCACCGGATTATTACAATTGCGCGAAAATATGCCGGTTAAACCCAGGTTGATAAGATGAACATTTCCTCGCTGAGCATTAACCGGCCTGTATTGGCCATGGTCATTTCACTGGTCATCATTCTTTTCGGGATGATTGGTTATCTCTTTCTGGGAGTCCGGGAATTTCCCAGTGTTGATCCACCGGTGGTCACGGTCTCAACGAACTATATCGGCGCCAACGCGGATGTAATTGAGTCGCAGATCACCGAACCCCTTGAAGAATCGATCAACGGAATCGCCGGGATTCGTTCGCTCACTTCTATCAGCAGTGACGGACGCAGTACCATCACCGTGGAGTTTGAGCTGGGGGTGGATATGGAAGCGGCCGCCAACGATGTGAGAGACCGCGTGTCAAGAGCTGTCAGGAATATTCCGCCCGATACCGATCCCCCGATTGTGACCAAGTCGGATGCCGATGCCGGTCCCATTTACGTGATTACCCTTCAAAGCAATGCCCGCGATCTGATGGAGCTATCGGCCATCGCCAATGATGTTTTCAAGGAGCGGTTACAGACCATTCCGGGTGTCAGCGAAATCAGGATCTGGGGTGAGAAAAAATACTCCATAAAACTGTTGCTTGATCCGCAAAAGCTTGCCAGTTACCGGCTCACTCCTACCGATGTCAAGAATGCCCTGCTCCGGGAAAATATTGAATTGCCTGCAGGCCGGATTGAGGGTTACAACACCGAACTTACCATCAGGACCAAGGGAAGGCTTACAACACCCGCCGAATTTACCGACATGATCATTCAGGACAAGAACGGCGTTGTAATCCGGATGCGTGACATCGGCGTGGCAAAACTGGTTCCCGAAAACGAACGAACCCTGGTCAGGGGAAACGGCGGTGTACCCATGGTGGGCGTGGCAATAACACCGCAGCCGGGATCGAACCAGATCGACATTGTTGATGAATGTTACAAAAGAGTCGACAAACTTAAACTTGAAATCCCACCCGACATCATGGTCGGGACAAACCTTGACACTACCCTGAGCATTCGCAAAGCCATCCTCGAGGTACAGGAAACGATCCTGATTGCTTTTTCACTGGTGTTACTCGTAATCTTCCTTTTCCTGCGAAGCTGGCGAACGACGGTAATTCCCATCATCGCCATCCCCATTTCACTGGTCAGCGGTTTTTTTATCATGTATGTCGCCGGATTCTCCCTGAACATCCTGACATTGCTTGCCATCGTGCTTGCAACAGGACTTGTCGTCGACGATGCCATTGTCGTACTGGAAAATATCTATCATAAAATTGAGGGGGGAATGAATCCATTGGAAGCCGGACACCGGGGTTCCAAAGAGATCTATTTTGCCATTTTGTCGACCACTGTGACTCTTGCTGCGGTATTTTTACCCATTATTTTTCTGCAGGGTCTTACGGGAAGACTGTTTCGGGAATTCGGGGTAGTTGTAGCCGGAACCGTTCTTGTCTCCGCGTTGGTTTCGTTGACCCTGACGCCCATGTTAAGCGCCCGAACCCTGCGAAAACCTGAACATCATAACGCCCTGTTTATTTATACTGAAAACCTGCTGAACCGGATCACAGACCGTTATAACCGTTCATTGACCCATTTCATACGGAATCGCTGGATCTCAATCCTGATCATGGCCGTGTCGCTCCTGATCATATTTATCCTGGGTGTTTTGATCCCGACGGAACTGGCTCCCATGGAGGATAAAAGCCGGCTGCAGCTTATGTCGACCGCCCCTGAAGGCACCTCCTTTGAGCTGATGGATAAATATATCAGTCAGATGGTGACTCTGGTCGACACGATTCCAGAGAAGGAGTCGATCATGTCGATTACGGCCCCGGGGTTCGGATCATCGGGTTCGACGAATGTGGGATTTCTGCGGATGACCCTCACGCAACCCGAAAACCGTACCCGGACGCAGCAGGAGATTGCGGATGAGTTGACTTTGGCAGTAAAGAAATTCAATTTTGCCCGCTCGTACGTTATTCAGGAGCAAACCATTGGTGGTGGCCGGGGAGGCGGGCTGCCGGTTCAGTATGTGATCCTCGCCCCGGATTTTGAAAAACTCAAGAAATTACTGCCCCGTTTTCTGGAACAAGCCCAGGCCAGCGATAAATTCCAGGTAGTCGATTACAACCTGAAATTCAACAAGCCGGAACTCTCCATCGAAATCGACCGTGACCGGGCCCGTGCATTGGGTATCAATGTACGCGATATTGCCGAAAACCTTCAGTTGTATTTCAGCGGTCAGCGGTATGGTTATTTCATCATGAACAACAAACAATATCAGGTTATCGGGCAGGCTGACCGGCAGTCACGCGATAAGCCGCTCGATCTGAGTTCGATCTATATCCGCAATAATCAGGGAGACCTGATCCAGCTCGACAATGTGGTGACCTTAAAAGAACAAAGCAATCCTCCGCAGTTGTACCGGTACAACCGCTATATCTCCGCGACGGTTTCGGCCCAGCCGGCAAAAGGTGTGACCCTGGGACAGGGAATTGCCGAGATGCGGCGAATCGGTAAGGCGACTTTCGATGATTCATTTTCATCGGCATTGTCGGGTACTTCAAAGGAGTTCGAGGACAGCTCGGGTAGTTTGTTGTTTGCCTTACTGCTTGCCCTTGTTTTGGTTTTTCTGATCCTCGCCGCACAGTTTGAAAGCTTTGTCGATCCCCTGATCATCATGTTCACGGTTCCGCTTGCCCTTGCAGGAGCCTTGTTGTCACTCTGGTTTTTCGGACAGACCCTCAATATTTTCAGTGAGATCGGTGTGATCGTTCTCATCGGTATTGTAACGAAAAACGGGATCCTGATTGTTGAATTTGCCAATCAGCGAAAGGCCGACGGACTGCCATTAAAAGAGGCCGTCATTGATGCAGCCACCAGGAGATTACGACCCATCCTGATGACCAGTCTCGCAACGGCTCTGGGAGCCTTGCCTATTGCACTCGCACTGGGTGCTGCTTCCCGCAGCCGCGTTCCGATGGGGATCACCATCATCGGCGGATTGATCTTTTCGCTGATACTCACCCTGTATATTATACCTGCTCTTTACACCTATCTTTCGGGAAGGATCAAGGTGCCGAATCACAGTCCCGAACCTGTTGTGAACAAAACAATTACCGACTCTTCCGGAGCATAAAATCTATGAACCCATCATCCTTTATAAATACCTATATATATACCTTGCTTATTCCTGCACAACGGGAGGTTATTCATTCTCCGGAATTTGATGTTCCCGGACCAGAGATGAGACCGGCTCCATACAGGTATTCACCGGGTGTTACGTGTGTATTGATTTTTCTCATGGGGCTCGGTATCTTTATGATGAATCCGGTTCCGGCCAATTCCCAGGAATCTATGACGCTTCAGAAAGCCCTGCAGGTCGCTCTTGAAAACAATTATGGAATCCTGCTTCAAAAGAACGAAGCCAAAGTGGCCGGGAACAACAACACCGTGGGCAATGCCGGATTTCTGCCTTCAGTGGCGCTTGACGTAACATTGAACAACACCATCAATACCACGCACCAGGAACAATTCAGCGGCACGGTGAAGGACGTGAACAACGCCAAAAACAACAGCCTGAATGCAGGAGTGGCGCTTGACTGGACCGTATTCGACGGGCTCAGAATGTTTGCTACTAAAAAAATGATGAACATCCTGGAAGAGTTGGGTAACAACGGCACAAAAATCGTGGTTGAGGGAACCGTTTCCGATGTCAGCCTTACCTGGTACGGAATGATCCAGACCGCCAAACTTGTTAAAGTAGCCCGGGAAGCGGCAGATCTTTCCTTGCAGCGAAAACGGATTTCTGAGGCAAAAGTATCCATCGGATCCGGGTCGCAACTCATGTTGCTTCAGTCAACTGTTGATTTGAATGCCGACAGCACCCGGCTTTTGCAGCAGCAGGTGGCTCTTGCCAACCTGAAAGTCGATTTCAACCGGATTTTATCACGCGATGTCGGGAGTGATTTTGAGATTGACGAATTCATCACGATAACCAAACCTTTGCCTTTCGATCTGTTATGGAGTCAGGCACAAAAGCAAAATACGCAACTGATCGCTGCCCGGTTAAACCAGCAATATGCCAGATCCGGGGTACAACAAGCCGAGGCCGACCGTTATCCGCAACTGGATCTGTCGGCCGGATACAGTTACGGAACATTGAATTCACAGACCGGATTCCTGAAATTCAACAGGAGTTACGGATTATCTTATGGTCTGACCCTTTCCTATAATCTTTTTAACGGGTTCAATGTAAACCGGGCTGTTAAGAATGCAAAAATCGCCCTGAATTCGGGTGAGATCGAAGTGCAGGATGCCACGCTGTCGCTCCATGCAAGTCTTCTGAAAACGTACCAGGAATTTCAGGCGAATATCCGGATTGTGGAACTACAGGAAAGCAATGTCAAAGTGGCCCGGGAAAACGTGACCATCGCATTCGAGAAGTACAAGCTCGGCACGCTGAACGACATTGAACTTCGCGAGATTCAGCAAAAGCTCATCGATGCCGAGTATGAGCTTATTTACGCCCAGTTCGAAGCAAAAAAAGCCGAGGTGGAAATTTTACGGCTTACCGGTCAGTTGACCTTACCCGAGTAATCACGGAACCGTATTGCACTGCTTTAGGCAAAAGGCTTTGATTTTGCCGGCAGATGTTGTATCTTTGTGTATGCGGTACCATCCCACGCATAGAAACTGCCAGCTTCATGCCGGGGCTGTTGCCGGGATTTAAAGAAAGGAGGTTCATTATGGAAAACCTGCTGCGTGAATATCTGGAAAAAGCATTCACTGAGAGGACGTTACCACACAATGATCCGAACGGTCCGGTTGTGACCATTTCCCGGGAGTTTGGATGTCCGTCGAAGCTGGTTGCACAGAAACTGACAGAAAGCCTGAATAAAGTACCGGGCTCCGGGATCCCTTACC
>JAQWBQ010000004.1:96258-113613 GCA_028706295.1 Bacteroidales bacterium | reverse complement strand
CACCTTCTTGAATCATTTTCAGGTAGTTTCTGGAGAAGTCAATGCGGGTCAGTCATGCAGGATGGATACATATTTTCTGATACTATTGAGAATAACATTTCGATGAGTGATCCGGTGGCAGATCGGGAAAAACTCCAGGACGCGATCCGATGTGCCAACCTTAATTCGTTTATTCATGATCTGCCATCGGGCGTGAAGACCAGGATTGGTCAGGAAGGTGCTGGGATCAGTGAAGGGCAAAAACAAAGGCTCCTGATCGCCCGTGCCGTTTATCGAAATCCTTCCTATTTATTCTTTGATGAGGCTACAAACTCCTTAGATTCATTAAATGAGCAGATTATTGTTGAAAATTTAAATTCCGTATTCCGGGGCAAGACCGTAGTAGTTGTTGCCCATCGGCTTAGCACTGTTCGACATGCTGATCAGATTATTGTTCTTGACCAGGGATCTATGGTAGAACAGGGAACACATGAAGAACTGATATTAAAAAAAGGCTTCTATTATCGATTGGTTTACAATCAGTTGGAATTAGGATAAATACAATCCAATTATGATTCACATTCAATCATTGGTAAAAATTTTTTATTCAGAAGAAGTGGAGACCCGCGCGCTTAATGGTGTGAATCTTTCTGTTGATCAGGGTGAATTTATAGCGATCATGGGGCCATCCGGGTGTGGAAAATCGACACTTCTGAACCTCATCGGAATGTTAGATGCTCCGACATTTGGTTATTATCTATTTCAAAATATCGATGTTTCAAAATACACGGAGAACCAGCGTTCCCGCATGCGTAAAGAAAAGATCGGGTATATTTTTCAAAATTACAACCTGATTGATGAACTTACCGTTTATGAAAACATTGAGTTGCCCTTAATATATACAGGAACCGGAAACAAGGAGCGCCGGGAGCGTGTAGTGGAGATCATGGACCGGTTTGAGATTACTCACCGGAGAAGAAGTTTCCCGCAACAACTATCCGGAGGCCAGCAACAGCAGGTTGCAGTAGCACGGGCCCTCATCACAGAGCCTTTGCTTATTCTTGCTGACGAGCCCACAGGCAACCTTGATTCATCACATGGAGAAGCAATCATGGAGCGGCTTTCAGACCTTAACCAGTCTGGTACGACTATCATCATGGTTACCCATTCACAGAGAGACGCTGAATACGGTGAGCGTATCGTGAATATGTTCGATGGAAAAATTGTAAACCAGCGTTTTTAAGTCGTTACAGGGTAATTGTAAAGACTGTCTTTTTATTTGGAATTGAATTAAATGTAAGTGTTCCGTCATGAAGCCTGATCAACTGACGTGAAAAACTTAAACCGATCCCTGAGCCATGATGTTTAGTTGTAAAAAACGGGATGAAGATACTTTCTTTCAATTCTTCGGGTATCCCTTTCCCGTTATCCTCCACTTGCAATATTGTTTTATTATTGCTCATGGCCGCCGACAGGCAAATCAACCCGTCATGCCGGTTCTCACAAGCTTCCATGGCATTCTTGATCAGATTGATAAGAACCTGTTCCATTAATTTCCGGTCAGCAGATACCTGAACAGCCTCCTGACAATCAATCGTCAGCCGGATGCCCTTTGTATCCAACTCTTCTTTCATTAAATTGAAAATATCGAGAAACAAATCTCGGACGCTAAAAATCTTAGGCTGGATTCGTACTGCCGTCCCGAATTGCCTGACATCATTGACAAACTGGATGAGTCCATCACCCCTGCTTTTAACCAGACTAAGACATTTAATGGTTCGGTTGATCAACTCCTCAGTGATGTATTCCGGAGGAGTGGCGATGTTGGTTTGATTATTCCAGAAATAGGCCAGAACCGTACTAACTCCGGATGTCATTGGAGTTATTGAATTTCCTATTTCATGCATCTGAATTCTGACCAATTTCTGCCAGGCTTCGATTTCCTTATCGTCAAGCTGTGTTTTTATATTTTGAAGCGAAAGAAGGCTATACTCTTGTTCGCCAACAAAGAGTTTCACTTTTTTAACCGAGAGTTGAATCATGGCATCCTGAATCACCAATGGTATCAGGACTGTTTTTTCAGGTTCCAGATTTATCAAATACTTACTGAAATCTTTTTGATATTCATTAAGGCGGTTTAGATGTTTGATAGCCGCAATTTTGAACATCTGTTTGGCAGAATCATTAATAAAATCAATCCTTCCGGAATCAGTGAAAGAGATAAGTCCTACGGATGTTTGCGACACAATGGTTTTAAAATAGTTATTCTGCATTTCCTGTGCGATCCTGGTTTTCTCTTGTTTATTCCCAATCAATTGCAGGAGTTCAAAAAGCCTGTCGAAACCTTTATCTCTTAAAGGTTTTTCAATAAGTAAAGTAGTATCCCCATGTAACTGAGAGAGGAAGAAATCCTCCAGAATCCGGTTTATAAGATTAAGATAACGGATCAGAAGGGCCACCTGTACGATCAGGAAAGCAGCAACAATTAGTAGCAAGGAGAGATTGGGAATAACTTTCAGAAAAAATGCAAAAAGCAGACTCGAAAGGACGATTCCCGATATCCTGGCAATAAGGTTCAGGTAATATTTCCTACAAACCATATTGCTTGATCTTTTTATACATGGTCGGTCGGGAGATGCCCAATTCGCGAGCCGCATTCGACAGGTTACCCATGTTTCGCATCAGTGCTTTTTTTATGATGGTTTTTTCGTAATCATCAAATGAGTTCGGAGCGTCGCTTAAACCTAAGGCTGGTGCTGGCAACTGTTTCAGAAACAGGTCTTCAGCAGCAACCACCCTCTGGTCGGCCAGGATCACGGCTTTTTCGATAGAATGCTCCAACTCCCGGATATTTCCAGGCCATGAATAGCTCTTTAATGCCATCATAGCCTCCCGGTCAAAAGCCATTTGTCCTTTTTCATATTTTACTGAAAATTTATCAAGAAAATACCCTGCCATCAGCTCAATATCAAGTCCCCGTTCACGCAAGGGTGGTAATTCGATCTGGATGGTATTTATTCTGAAAAGCAGATCCTGACGAAAAAGTCCTTCCATCACCATACGATCCAGATTTTTATTGGTAGCACAGATCAGTCTGACATCAATAGGTACCGAGGTGTTTGCGCCGAGAGGGGTTATCTGACGTTCCTGCAGAACATTTAGAATCTTGGTCTGCATATTCAGAGAAAGGTTCCCAATTTCATCGAGAAAAAGCGTACTTTGATTTGCACTTTCAAACCTTCCGACACGGTCCTGACGGGCATCGGTAAATGCCCCTTTTTTATGTCCAAAAAGTTCGCTTTCGAACAGAGAAACCGGAATTGTGGCCATATCTACTGTGACCATTGATCTTTTTGACCGTGATGATCGTCTGTGTATTTCTTTGGCAATAAGACCTTTTCCTGTTCCGTTTTCACCAATAATTAAAATATTTGCTTCTGTCCCGGAGACTTTTTCAATGATTTCCATGACACGCCTGATTGCTGCACATTCACCAATAAAACCAGGGAATTTTTGATCAAGGTCCGCGTTTATGCGCTCATCTTCCTCATGTGTTTTGTTCAAACTGAGCGCAGAATTCCGAAGTTTAAGGCCAGCTTTTAAGGTTGTCAGTAATTTATCGTTATCCCAGGGTTTCATCACGAAATCAAATGCCCCAACTTTAATGGATTTAACGGCAAGGTCAACATCTCCATAAGCCGTCATCATAATCACACTGATCAAGGGATCGATTTTTAGAATTTCTGCTAACCAGAACAATCCTTCATTACCTGAGCTGATGCCGGCCGAGAAGTTCATATCAAGTAAGACCAAATCATATTTGGCCGATTTAATTGTTGAAGGTATCAGATTCGGATTGGTTAATGTTGTGATCAACTCAAATTCGAATTCAAGGAAAAATTGAAGTGCCTGTAAAATTTCCGTATTATCTTCAACTATTAAAAGTTTACCAGTTTTATCCATATACAATTTGTGTAAAAAGTGTAAACAAATGTAAAATAATTTTACACTATGTGTAAAATTATTTTACACATTTTACATAAAAATTTTTCATAAAAATTCTTATGTATCTGATATTATGCATCTTAATAGATTGGCATAATAATTGCTAAAGATCAGACCTCAAAATTTTGATTCATGCCTGATCAGACTGTGATTATTCACATCAAGGGTTATTGGAGGGAAAAGGATAAATTGGAAATACCGGAGCGGTCCGGCTTATTATTTGTTTATGAATCTAAATTCAATGAGGTTGAAGAAACTGCAGATCTCCTGAATCTTATATATATTGGAGCAGATGAAAACATCAGGTCAATAATTGAGGATCCGGGATCTCATGAAAACTGGGATCTTTACATTGCTCCCGGGAACACAATGTGTTTTGCTTTTGCCGAAGCAGATCAACAATACCGGAAACGCGTTCATGCAGCCTATATTCATTGTTTACGAACCCCCGGTAATTACAATCAGTTATGTGAACATTATCCGTTCGAGACCCTGACAATTGTCTCAACGGGAAAAACAGCATTAATAGATCCGGTCCTTTTAGCACGGAAGAACAGGCCATTCAGTTCCCGCATCCCGGATCGTTTTGGCGCCAGGGTATCCATACCGGTCAGGGCAGTGCAGCTTTTCAACCGGCCTGATGAGGAAAAAAGAGTCGCGATCTGAATTTCCGACAAGAAAAAATGTACTTTTGGCCTGTCAATTGTCAGGCTTTGAAATTACTTATTCTCTCCCAATATTTTCCACCCGAGACTGGCGCGCCACAGAACCGGTTGTTTCAATTGGCAAAAAAACTTCACAGTTTGGGTGTTGAGATTACTGTCCTGACTGCTATGCCCAACTACCCAGAAATGAAAGTTTTTGATAGTTACAGGGGAAAATACTTTCACTACGAAATCCTTGATGGTCTTCCTGTTTATCGTTGCTGGATATTTTCAGGAAAGAGCAAGTCGATTGTCACAAGACTCATCAATTATTTCAGTTTTGTGATCACATCATTGTTCACGGGAATTTTCCGTACCAGGAAAACTGATTTTATCCTATGCGAATCTCCGCCATTGTTTTTGGGAATCAGTGCTTACCTGATATCATTATTCAAAGGATCGAAACTCATTTTTAATGTCTCTGACTTATGGCCAGAAAGTGCTGAGAAGTTGGGTTTGGTTACCAATCGAACTTTACTCACATTGGCGACCAAACTGGAGGAATTTCTTTACCGGAAATCGATTCTTATAACAGGGCAGACGCAGGGAATCGTCAACAATATTTCTGGCAGATTTCCTTCGAAGAGCGTCATATGGCTGAAAAATGGCATTGATCCTGTGGAGTTCGGGAAAACAAAAATCAAGATGGATTGGCGCTCGACAGCAGGATTCAAGGAACAGGATTTCCTGTTTATTTACGCAGGAATCATGGGTTTTGCACAAGGGCTGGAAGTCATCCTGCATGCTGCCAACATCCTCAGGAATAATCGGGATATCCATTTCATTCTTGTTGGGGATGGTCCCTTGCTTAATTCTCTTGAAGAATTAAAAAGAACCCTGAATCTTGACAATGTTCATTTTTACCGTAACCGACCTAAACGAGAGGTACTTCCCATGATTGAATCTGCCGATGCAGCCATCGTGCCACTTAGGAGACTGGAACTTTTCAAAGGTGCAATCCCTTCTAAAATCTATGAGACACTTGCCATGGGAAAACCCATTTTACTTGGTGTTGAGGGAGAGGCAAAAGAGCTTTTCATTGAGGGGGGCAAATCAGGATGGGCATTTGTTCCCGAAGATTCCAATGATCTTTCTGAAATCATAAAATATTTATCAAAAAACCGAGAAGAAATGAAAATTGCCGGAGAGCGGGGCTCCGATCTGGTTAGCAAGAAATTCAATTTAGACACGATAATTGGAGATTTTATGAAAAAATTGGAATCTCTAAGCGGAAACTGATTCAATAAATTCAATTCAGATTCAACGGACCCCGGATTAGAGTATTTGAATTTAATACAAAAATCGCCTATCCATTTTTTCGGATAAGCGATTTTTTCATTGTGGGACGTGCAGGATTCGAACCAGCGACCTCATGCGTGTGAAGCATGCGCTCTGAACCGACTGAGCTAACGTCCCGATTCAATATTCAAGGATGCGCCTGTTTCTGAAACCGTCGCTCTGGTCTTTGAAGCGCCAAAGTTAAGAAACTTCATTGAAATACAAAAGACTTCGTGAGGGGGTTATCTTATCAGCACGATGCACCAATGCAGGGGAACCCCTGAAAACCATTTCTGCGGCAGCGGATTGGGGATAAGATCCAGTGGCACCAACAGATCCTTTATTCAAGTGATTTTTTAAAGAAATACCGGCTGATGAATATGCCCTGACTGTTGTTCTCTGATGGACTTTGGGTTCCGGTCATTACTTTGTCAAATTCCCAGCCTTGTGCCACTAGATCATTGATTTTTCTGGTAATGCTGATATTATTATTGGCTATATTCCCAAAATTAATGCCGACCATGCTGTAAAAATTTTGAAGATCTTCTTCAGATTTTGTGCCATCAGGCATAACCGTGATCATCTTTGACCTGCCAATACCCGCGGGAATAATAGATTCGACCGTGCAAACCTGCATATAGACGACTTTTGAAGGTGGCTGTGACGCATGCCGAAAAGCTGAGATTACCATGAAAACCCCGACGAGGGTTATCAATGCACAGACTGAGGTTAAAAGGTTTGTTTTCATAATTTTTCAATTTAAATTTTTCAACTGGAACTGAATTGCTTAATGATTGAATTTATTTTACCTGAAACAGGTTAAAACCTTGATTTTCTGAAATAAATAAGTATATTTGCTTTAAGGGTACTTGCAAAACCAAAGTTAAACGAAAAATTCATGCTATGAAAAAGTTCACAACAGCGATTTTATTATCAGCCACCCTGTTGATGGTGGCATTTATTCCATCCAGTGATGGTCCTGATCCAGCCTATTTTAAAGCATTCGGATATGGGGCCATAGCAGCTTCCATTGGGGGGAGACCTGCTTATTCAACTTACGATCCATCCCAATTTGACTTCAGGGATGGAATTTTTTATATTTCTGCCGATGCGATCCGGGTGGACCTTCGGGCTTTGTTACCTCAGGAGCAAACCTATGGATCCATGTTAACTGCACTATTTCAGGAGAAGAGTAGTTTGCTGAAAGACAAAAAGGATGATGGTTCTATTTACTGGTATGCCTGGAGCTCGCATGAATATAATGGAACCAGGGTATATCCGGAATGGAAGCAGGGTTCTCCGCATCCCGATTACCACAACAAGAGAGTCTGGGAAGCACAGATCAACATTGAACCAGCAAAATCATGGATATCGTCGGCCTGTTATTTTGATGATCCCGATGAAACCTCTTTAAGAACGGATGTCATCAATACCTGGTTAAAAATGGCAAAACCCGGGTATCAACTATACATACTCAATACTGTAGGTTTTCAGAGGTGGGTAAAAGAGGCTTCGTATTGGGATTACGGACAGGGGAAACAAGTCACTCCATTGGAATATGTTTTATCAGAGAAGTACTATTCACACTGCATATTGCAGATCAAGTAAAAACTCCTTACAGAACAAGCAGCATAAGTGACAACACAAAAAAAGCCCTATATTTAATACAAAGCTTTTTCTGTTGTCGGGGTAGCAGGATTACTGTCAGTGATCCGTTTGGTAGGGGGATTCAACAGAAAAGTCCTTGTTCGCTACGCTCACCGGTCTTTTTCATTTTCATGCGACTGCAAACCAATTTGAGTCGCCAAAAATGAAAAATCCCGGACTTGGTCCAGGACTTTTCTATTGTCGGGGTAGCAGGATTCGAACCTGCGACCTCCTGCTCCCAAAGCAGGCGCGATGAACCGGGCTACGCTATACCCCGAAATTAACGTATGAATAAAATCTGTTCGGGTTGGTGATTTTCATTTATTTAGCATATGATCTGTACATAGCCAAAAGCATTTTTGAACATGACTCATAACCCTGGTACAAATCTGAATATTCACTATCTGTAACAAGCTGAAGATCCTTTAACAGATTCAAAATTGCCACTGCTTCATAAACATTCCCTCTTGCAATGGTAAGGAAATTGCGCTTATCCTGATCAGCCATTCTGCCGGTACCCTCTACAAGATTTAGCATAATACCCAGGCTTGATCTCTTCCATTGTTCCACGAGATATGGATCGATGGATACGTTCGATTTAAGGAGTGTCAACACCTTAACATTCTGATTTTTAACAATCTGATACAAATCTAGTTTCTCAAAATCGAACATAAATCCAATTTATTCACATCCAACCCAAATTCAATCAGCGGAGAAGGGGGGATTCGAACCCCCGGTACAGTTTCCCGTACGACAGTTTAGCAAACTGTTGGTTTCAGCCACTCACCCACCTCTCCATATATCAGGATTCACACCGGGAGATTGGTTTTTGAATCAGGGCTGCAAAATTAGCAATTCCCTGCATTCAAACAAAATTAATTTGTCGGGAATATAACTTTTCTGATGCGTGAATTTTGTTATTTTTGAATCGATGTAATTAAACCATTTGACACAACAAAATTCATTAATTATGAGCGGATTGACATTTGCAGAGAAAGTCTTCGGGGCAAAAAAAGGATCGATTGTTTTTGCTAAACCCGATATTATTTTATCGCATGACAATACTTCAAGTATTTACAGTACTTTCAAAAAAATGGGAGGAACAGCGCCGTTAAATCCCGATGCCTTGCTGATAACCCTTGATCACAATGCGCCCCCGACCAATTCAAAATTAGCCAATGACTATCAGGTCATCCGGGATTTTGTTGAAAAGTTTGGCATCCGGAAATTTCATGACGTTGGTGACGGAATCTGTCATCAATTGATGTCATTGTATGCCCGGCCAAAAATGATCATCGTCGGAAGCGACAGTCATACAAGTACTGCAGGCGCCTTCAATGCTTTTGCTGCCGGTATTGACCGCACTGAAACTGCAGGATTATGGAAACAGGGTGAAACATGGTTCCGTGTTCCTGAATCCATCCGGATAAATCTTACCGGAAAACTTCCGGAAGGGGTTTATGCAAAGGATCTGGCGCTTTGGATTATCGGAATGATTGGTTCGAGCGGGGCTGATTACATGTCGATCGAATATCATGGTGAAGGAGTTAAGACACTCACCATCTCTGACCGGATGGTACTTTCAAATCTCGCTTCCGAAATGGGTGCAAAAAATGCAGTGTTCCCGGCGGATGAGGTATTGGCAATGCACCTTGGTGAAACTGTTGAGGGTTTATGGGCAGATGCCGATGCTGCCTACATCCGGGAGATCACCATTGAACTGGATCGGCTTTTCCCTGTAGTAGCCGCCCCCCATCACGTCGACAATGTCAAGGCAGTGTCACAAGTTCAGGGCACAAAAATACAACAGGCGTTGATCGGCACATGCACCAATGGCAGACTTCAGGACCTCAGAGAAGCAGCAATTATCCTCCAAGGCAAAAAAGTACCAAAGTTCATGCAATTACAAATTATTCCTGCTTCCAAGGAAATCTTCATGCAGGCTATGAAGGAGGGATTAATCGAAATCTTCATGTCAGCAGGAGCCAATGTCCTGTCCTCTTCTTGTGGCCCCTGTTTAGGCACAGGCCAGGGAATCCCGGCTGACAATCATTGTGTTATCTCTACTGCAAACAGGAATTTCAAGGGACGCATGGGCAATGGAGCAGCAAGCATTTATCTTGCCTCACCAGCGACCGTAGCTGCTTCAGCGCTCCGGGGTGAAATTACTGATCCGAGGGGGATTGTATCGCAGGATGTATTTGCATATCAAGCGCCTCAAAGTCCAACTGTAGATATTCGAGAAGGTGATGACCGTTATGCACACGGGGTTTGGAATTATACCGATGTGGATAATCTGAACACGGATCAAATGTTCGCCGGTAACCTCACTTATAATGTTCAAAGTTCAGAACCCGAAAAGATCATGCCCCATTTATTCAAGGGGTTTGATAACAGTTTCGCTGAACGGGTAAAACAAGGCGATATCATCCTTGCCGGAGCTAATTTCGGGTGTGGCAGCTCTCGGGAGCACCCATCGGTAGGGCTTGCATTCGCGGGCGTCAAAGCCGTAATCTGTAAATCTGTAAACCGAATCTTTTACCGGTCGGCCGTGAACCAGGGTCTTCCAATTATTCTTGTTCCCGAGGCAATTTCATCTTACAAGGCAGGTAAACCTGTTGAAATTGATTTTGAACACGGATTGGTTGTCATAGATTCTGTTAAATATCCGTTTGTTCCGCTTCCCGACAAGCTGATGGAAATCTTCAATGCAAAGGGACTTGTGAACTATGTAAAAAATAAATGAAAAGGTTCCTTTATGCATTTTTATATGCATTACTGGTAGTCGTACTATTTCTTATTCTTCGGGAATTCTTTCCCAAGAACGCTGAATTTTTGCGTTATTTTCTCTTTTTCTTATTGTTTGATGTTTACCTGTGGTGGTCGGTCAAAGGCAGTATCATCAATAAGAACCCTTTCATTCGCGGGCTGTTGGCGCTGCTTTACTGGCTCCCTTTGGGATTATTAACCGGATTGGTTGTATATGGGTATTTGCATTCATTTCTGCATTGGAACCTTTTTTTAAGGATATATTCTCAAAGCCTTGTTCTGACATTTTTTATCGCTAAGGTTTTCCCCATTTTCACGTTGCTTCTTTCGGATCTGATCCGTTGGCTCGAAGTTTCGTTTCATCTGATATTTCCTGAGAATCCAAGATGGACCCTACATCCCGTTCGAATCAAGGGATTGCTGAACCTGGGATGGATTCTTGGCGGTATCACCTTTATCCTGCTTTTAGCAGGCAGCATTTACGGTCAATTCCGGTTTAAAACAACGAAAATAGATTTGATTATCAATGAATTGCCTGCAAGTTTTGACGGACTCAGGATTGTTCAGGTTTCCGATGTTCATCTCGGGTCCTGGTCCTCAGAGAAAAGACTCCGTGATGCGGTTCTGCGAGTGAACGACGAGAAGCCGGATCTGTTGTTTATAACCGGTGATCTTTTTACATTTTGTACGGCGGATGGTGACCGGTATTTCAAGGTTTTAAAAATGCTACGGGCTAAGGAGGGGATCTATTACGTAATGGGTAATCATGATTATGGGGATTATTTGAATTGGAAAGACACTTTAGTGAAGCGAAAGAACATGACGGATCTTGAACAGTTTTTCAAGATGTTGAAATGGAATTTGTTACGTAATGATCATCAGATCTTGCACAGAAGGAATGACAGCATTGCTGTGATCGGTGTGGAGAACTGGGGAATCACAAAGCGGTTTCAAAGGTTCGGCGATGTCGGGATGGCCCAAAAGGGTATCGAAAAGATAAAAATAAAATTGCTGTTAACCCACGATCCGACACATTGGGAATACATTGTAAGTAAACAATTTAAGGATATTGATGTGACATTTTCGGGTCATACTCATGGTGGTCAGATTGGTTTTGAATGGAAAGAGTTTAGGTGGGGCCCTGCATTGCTAATGCAGAAATATTGGTGTGGGTTATACAAAACAAATGATGGAACCTCATCCCAATATCTATATGTAAACCAAGGCCTTGGAACAGTTGCTTACGCTGGTAGAATCGGTATTGATCCTGAAATCACAGTGTTTACATTGAAAAAATCAGGCGCTGGTGTTTCAGGAAACATTGAAAAAATATGTAAATTGACCCAATATTAAAAATCTCGAGGTTATCATTGCATTTGAATTATTGTTACTATGCCATCTGAATCCGAAATATCCATCCATTCCAGAGAAAGAGACCAGCTTCGGGCTGATGTCCTTCTTGAAATATCAAAGTTAGCCCCATCCGGATTAGAGGAAGTTTACAGGATGATAACAGGGCAAATCGGAGATTTGCTTAAAATCAGCCGGACCAGTTTTTGGACCTATAACTCCGGACTGCGAACACTTCAGTGCGAGGATCTTTATATCCGGGAACAGAAGAAACATATTCCCGGAAACATACTCTTTGAGGATAATTTTCCGGTCTATTTTGAGGCGCTCCGGCAATCCAGATACGTCGATGCAAGCGATGCACAAACTGACCGGCGCACATCCGAATTTTTAGATCTTTATCTGGGTCCATTGAATGTCATCTCACTGCTTGATATACCTGTCAGGTCAGAAGGGATGTTAGCAGGGGTTTTATGTTGTGAGACGGTGGGAGAAAAACGTATGTGGACCCAGGAGGATATTGATTTTACAACCTCGATATCCGGATTTATTTCATCCTTTATTCACACCGACAAACTGAAAAAAACTGAAAAAGCTTTAAAGTCATCTGAAGAAAAATATCGGAAAATCATTGAAAATTCGCTGGTTGCAATTTATCACTCAAATCTGAAAGGTGAATTTATTTATACGAACCAGGCGATGATCGAATTGTTTGAGTTTGATAATCCAGATGACATCCTTAACTATTCCGTTGAACAGTTGTATCCCAATCCCGACGACCGACAAGATTTCGTTACCAGGCTCTTAAAACAAAAAACGATCAGGAACATGGAGATGCATCTGATAACGAAAAAAGGCAATCCGCGGATGGTCCTTTTAAATGCATTTCTCGATAATGATATGATTTTTGGAATGTTGATGGATATCACCGACCGTAAAAAGGATGAGGAGGCAATAAAGTTAGCCAAAGTAAAAGCGGAAGAATCCGACCGGATGAAAACCTCTTTACTGGCCAACATGAGTCATGAATTTCGCACACCGATGAATGCCATTCTTGGATTTTCTGATTTGATTGCCAATGAATCGAATGATCCTGACATAGCGTTCTTCGCAAGGAAAATTCACACCTCCGGACACCGGCTTATGGGTACATTAAAAGCGATTCTGGATCTTGCTGATTTAGAAGCAACCCGATCAAAAATAAAAATTCAGGATATTTTTATTGAAAATTTTATCAATGACTGTCTTCAGCATTTTTCTCCAACAGCCAGCGAAAAGGGGCTTTATTTGATCACGGAATATACTGAGGGTTTATATGTAAAAGCGGATGAGGTACTTCTTCAACTTATATTAAACAATTTGATTGATAACGCGATAAAATTCACCCGTAAAGGTGGTATTACCATCGAAACAGACATCGACAATTCAGATAATGAACACGCGTGCGTCATTCGAATCAAAGACACGGGAATCGGAATCCCGGATGATCAATTTGAGATGATTTTCCATGAGTTCAGACAGATCAGTGAAGGCTATAACAGAAGTTATGAAGGTACCGGACTCGGGTTGACTCTGGCTTTAAAAATGGCTGAAATGCTTGAGGGGAAGATCACTGTTGAAAGTGAACTTGGTCTGGGTTCTATTTTTTCGCTGTGGCTCCCTGTTTCAGAGTGCAATAAATCAGATAGATTTGTCAAATCAAAGGATTCATTCGAAAAATCCCCATCGCGTGTCTTCAAGCTTAAACCTCCCGAAGAACTTCCCAGATTGTTGGTGGTTGAAGACAACGACGACAACGCTGAGATCATCAAACTTTATGTCAAGGGACGATTCTTTACAGATAGGGCTCCTGATGCCAGTACGGCCATAAAAATGGTCAAGGAGAAACACTTTTCAGGGATCCTGATGGATATAAATCTGGGTGCCGGAATGGATGGATTAAAGGCAGCCAAAGCAATCAGACAAATCAACGAATATCACAATATTCCCATTATTGCAATTACAGGCTACACCATGTCGGGAGACCGTGAAAAAATTCTGGCCGGCGGATGTACACATTATCTCGGCAAACCATTCAGTCAACAAGAATTGATCGATCTTTTATCAGAAATCTTTGAATAACATGGAGAATGTTCGCTCATTGGAGGACAAACGGGTACTCAATACGATTATTAATAATGTTCCGGCAATGGTGTTTTATAAAGACCTGCAGGGTAAATATATTGCAGCGAATGAAATGTTTTGCAAGCAACTGCACACTACCCAGGAGGATATTATCGGGAGGACCGACTTTGATTTTTATGAGGAATCAAGAGCCATAAAGTACCGTGATACCGATCAGGAACTATTGAAATCTGACGGGGTTATGGATGAGTTTGAAGAAGAGATCAAAATCAATGATGAAGTAAGGAATTTTGCCACCCGTAAAGTTTTATTGAAAGATAATGATGGTAATCCTTATGGGGTTATCGGGTTGGCGTATGACATTACCAATGAGCGGAAGAATGAGCAGGATCTTTTCGAAAGCCGGACAAAGTACAAGTACATGTATGATATGTTCCGACTGATGGTTGACAACATACCGGATCCGCTTTGGGCAAAAGATTTAAGGAAGCGTTATCTTTTTGCAAACAAAGCCACATGTGAAAAGCTCCTCAATGCGGTTGACACTGAGGAACCGATTGGTAAAACAGATCTTTACTTTGCAAAACGTGAGCGTGAAAGGCACCCCGGAGATCCTGAATGGCACACATTCGGAGAAACCTGCATCAATTCAGATGACCTGACCCTTCATCAAAAAGCTGCCGGAAAGTTCGACGAATTTGGTCATGTAATGGGTCAATTTGTTTATCTTGATGTACAAAAAGCTCCAATTTTTGATTCGGAAGGGAATATTATTGGTACCGTAGGCAGTGCCCGTGATATAACGCGACAAAAATTAATGGAGCAGGAGTTCCAGATACTGAACCAGAGAAATCATGCTATTATAGAGGCATTACCCGATTTAATGTTCCTTTTCGATGAACAAGGATTTTATCTTGAATGTTATGCCTCGAGCACAAATGAATTAGTAGCGCCACCTGAAGAATTGATCGGAAAAAAAGTTGATGAATTTTTTCCGGTTGAAATAGCTGAATTGACCTTACTATCAATAAAAAATTGTTTAGAAAAAAAAGCGGTCCAGACTTTTGAGTACAAAATAGACAGGACAAGTAGTCAGCACTATTATGAGGCGCGTTTTACCCCGGTCAATGAGAATCAGGTCTTATGCATTTCGCGTAACATTACTGATCGAAAAATCTTGCAATCGGAGTTAATTCATGCAAAAGAAATTGCAGAGGAGTCATCAAGGTTAAAGTCAACGCTGTTGAATAACATGAGCCATGAACTGAGAACGCCTTTGAACGGGATTCTTGGTTTTTCGGAGATCATGAGTAATGAACTGCTGGATCAGGAATATGTTGAAATGGCAACTCATATCAATAATTCAGGGAAAAGGTTAATGAAGACCCTGGATTCCATCATGCAGTTATCCCAACTGGAATCAGGAACAAAGGCAATTCACAATGAAAAGATATCTATTGCCTGCTACTTAAAGCCAATCCTGGATGGCTTTTCAATCCAGGCAAGGAATAAGGGCTTGTATTTCGAAATACGGAGCCTACCGGATATCGAAGGTCATATAGATACTTTTTTCTTTTCTCAATCCATTTCAAATATCATCGAAAATGCCGTAAAGTTTACTAATTCAGGTGGGATTTCATTTGATGCCGGAACAATTAAACAGGAAGGGCGACGGTTTTTATCAATTCAAATCGAGGATACCGGGATTGGAATCTCCGTTGATCACCAGAAAATGATCTTTGAAGAATTCAGACAAGCAAGCGAAGGTCAGAACAGAAGTTTTGAAGGAACAGGTCTTGGACTTACCATTGCGAAAAAAATGATCAACCTCCTCGGTGGGATTATCATGGTTGATAGCAGCATTGGAAAAGGATCCGTGTTTAAAGTACTGTTGCCTTTCCCTGAAAACAATGACGAAGGTATTTTAAAGGCAAGAACGGATGAAGGAGAACAGGTTTCATTTGTGCCTCATAATGAAACCAATTCTGTCCGACATAAGATACTCCTTGTGGAAGACAACGAAGTCAATGCCCAACTAACTCTGGCTTATATCAAGGGACAGCATCATCTTGATTGGGCAGCAGATGCAGCTGAAGCGCTTGAAAAAGTAAGGATTCAAAAATACAGCTTGATTCTGATGGATATAAATCTTGGTCCGGGAATGGATGGTTTGCAAGCTACACAACAGATACGAAAGATATCAGGTTATGAGAACGTTCCCATTGTTGCTCTCACAGGTTATACGATGTTCGGCGACAGGGATCAGTTAATTCAGGGCGGGTGCACAGAATATCTTGCCAAGCCATTTTCAAAAAACGCCATCCTGGATTTAATTGAAAAAATGCTGCATCAGGTCACTGCGCCCTTGAAACCTGAATAAACGACACCTCAATGTCGCCTCCCTGGGGATAGAGACTGATCCAGTTGTTATCTTCGCGCGACCACAAATCCTGGTCCCTGACACTGATCAACCTTTCATTGATTTTTTCATTGGCAGGAATATTCCGTATTACTACTCCTCCATTGGGTTGTTTATCTTTCCCATACTTCATCAAAACATTAAAAGGCTTATTCGATAAGTTTCTAATCCGAATATAGACAAAGTTGTTTTTTCGTGAAGCAATATTTACCGGAGAAAATGAAAATTGACGGGTATTATCAGCCTTTATGATTACAGGCGTGTTCAATACATCAGATATTGCATTTTCCGCAATGGTACGCTTTATTTTGTTTATCATTTCCCGGGGATATGATTCCATCGGAAGGAAATTCATCGCATCTGTGAAGGCATCAATTGCTTTATCAAACTCATAAGAGTTATAATAGCGATCACCATCTGCGATTGCTTTATCATATAACGATTTATTCGCTCTGTACAGGCTGTCAATCCTGGAATTGATCAGATTCAGACGTTCTTTTGGAAGGGGATTTTCAGGAAACATACGGGAAGCTTTTTGAAATGTCTCCCTGGCCTTACTGTAATCTCTGTCTTTCAATAGAATTTCTCCCTCAGCCAACAGATTATCAAACACTTTCTGTTTACCAATAAGCTCCTCAACGGCTTTTTCCACCATCGCTATCCGGTCTTTCGGGTATTGCTCCTGTGGTTTGAGATCCAATGCCTTCCGGTATTCCGTAAGGGCCTGCTCGTACGATTTGTCACTGAACAACTTATCGCCCGAGGCAACCGCTGCCTTGTACTGCTCATCAATCTCCTTCCGGCGGGCAAGTTCCTTTACAATCCCTTCGATCTCGGTGATCTTTTCCCGCGGATACGCCTCGTCAGGTTTCAGCTCCGCGGCCCTTGTATATTCCGAACGCGCCTGGTCGTAACTGCCGGCCGCAAGATACTGATCGGCACGCGTTACCGCCGTGGTGTAATTTTCCTCCAATGTACGCCGCGCTGCCTGTTCCGCAAGAATCCGGTCAACCTCCGCGATCCGCTCTTTGGGGTATGTCTCCGATGGCTTTAACGTCAACGCTCCCCGGTACTCTTCCC
>JAQWBQ010000004.1:0-96158 GCA_028706295.1 Bacteroidales bacterium | reverse complement strand
GTGGTGTAATTTTCCTCCAATGTACGCCGCGCTGCCTGTTCCGCAAGAATCCGGTCAACCTCCGCGATCCGCTCTTTGGGGTATGTCTCCGATGGCTTTAACGTCAACGCTCCCCGGTACTCTTCCCGCGCCTTATCGTAATTCTTCTCCGTGAACATCCCGTCGGCTGACCTGATCTTTGACTGATACTGATCATCCAGACTCTTCTGCCGGGCTAGTTCTGCAAGTACTGTCGCAATCTCCGCAATCTTGTCTTTTGGGTACCTCTCCGCAGGCTTTATTGTTGCTGCCTTTTCATATTCTGCCCGGGCTTCCTCCCAACGTTTCTCTCCCATCAGCCGGTCGGCCGACTGAATCGATCCCGTGTACTGGTCTTCTAACGCCTTCTTCCTGGAAAGTTCCGCCAACTCTTTATCCGAAGCAGCTATCCGGTCTTTCGGGTATTGCTCCTGTGGTTTGAGATCCAATGCCTTCCGGTATTCCGTAAGGGCCTGCTCGTACGATTTGTCACTGAACAACTTATCGCCCGAGGCAACCGCTGCCTTGTACTGCTCATCAATCTCCTTCCGGCGGGCAAGTTCCTTTACAATCCCTTCGATCTCGGTGATCTTTTCCCGCGGATACGCCTCGTCAGGTTTCAGCTCCGCGGCCCTTGTATATTCCGAACGCGCCTGGTCGTAACTGCCGGCCGCAAGATACTGATCGGCACGCGTTACCGCCGTGGTGTAATTTTCCTCCAATGTACGCCGCGCTGCCTGTTCCGCAAGAATCCGGTCAACCTCCGCGATCCGCTCTTTGGGGTATGTCTCCGATGGCTTTAACGTCAACGCTCCCCGGTACTCTTCCCACGCCTTATCGTAATTCTTCTCCGTGAACATCCCGTCGGCTGACCGGATCTTTGACTGATACTGATCATCCAGACTCTTCTGCCGGGCTAGTGATGCCTCCAAGCCTGTCATCATGGACTCGACCTTTGAAATCATTTCTTTCGGATAGTTCTCCGTCGGTTTTACATAGATCGCATTTTGATAGGATTCCCGGGCTTTCCCGTATTCCTTTGTAATATACAGACTATCTGCCAAAGTAATAAGTTTCTCGTAGGTCTGTTTCGTTTTTTCCTGATCAAGTTGAATCCGTTCAATTTCTTTAATACGATTGGCGGGATACAATTCAGCTGGTTTGACTGAGAGAGCCTCCTGGTATGATTTTTTTGATTCGGGGTAGTTTAGTTCGGTGAATAGCCTATCACCCGTGCTTATGGCTCTTGCATATGTTTCATCAAGAAGCTTTTGTTTATCAATTATTTCAGTAAGTTCCCTGATCCGATCCTGAGGATATTTTTCTTCCGGTTTTAATTTTCCTGCCTTCTTGTATTCATTTAAAGCATCCTGATAAATCATCAATTGGTATTTCTTATCAGCAGAGGAAATCGCCCGTGCATATTCATCTTCTTTTGACTGTAGATCAACCAGAATTTTAATTATTTCATTGATCTTTTTCTTGGGATAAGTTTCTGCAGGCAGAATGGAGCTCGCTTTCTCGTATTCCGTCTGGGCCCGGGTATACTCGCCGGCCTGAAATAATTTATCGGCACTGGCAATTGCAACATCATAAAGAATGTTCTGCGCTTTCTGTGATCGAAGCAATTCCACAGTTTTTTTAAGCTTTTCTTTAGCCTCCGGGTTATCAGGATTCTGATTGACAGCCAGCTGGTACGACGATTTTGCATTCAGGAAATCTCTGGCAGCAGAATAACTATCACCGGAGGCAATAGATTTTTTACATGCTTCCTGTTGCAAATCCCTGTTTGCTAAAAGGTCTTTTACTTTGTTGATCCTGTCTTTTACCGTTTGATCCCCAGGTTTTAGTCTGGATGCTTTTTCGAGCTCCGTCAGACATTGCTCATATTTCTTTTCGTTAAAGAAAATATCAGCCAACTGAATGGAGTGGTTAAAGACTGAATCCTGGCTTTTTCCTGCCGGGATTGAATCATCTGAAAAAGAATCACTGGTTTGAAAAAAAGCTTCATTTAACGAATCCTGAATGGGTATAAAAGTCAAAGAGACCGCAAACAGGAGGGTTGTAAAAAGCAAGGCAATGGGAAGTAAAACGGATGTTTTCTTATTGAATAAGCTCATGTGATATCGACAGGGTATTGATCTTGGAACAATGGGATAATAACGGAATCTATCAAAAATAATTTTACCATTCGATTAATTCTCGATAATTCCATCTTTGATTGTAAGCTTTCGGTCGGCCATGTTGGCCAGATCAAGATTGTGGGTTACGATGATATATGTTTGCATAAATGCATCCCGAAGGCGAAAGAACAGGTTATGCAATTCGACTGAAGATGATGAATCAAGGTTACCGGATGGTTCGTCAGCTAAAATAACAGAAGGTCGGTTAATTAGTGCGCGCGCGACTGCCACCCGCTGCTGCTCGCCGCCTGATAGCTCACTTGGTTTATGATTTGATCTTTCGGTAAGGTTCATGAAATCGAGCAATTCCATTGCCATGTTTTCGGCTTCTTTTTTCCCTTTTCCTCCGAGAAAAGCAGGAATGCAAATATTCTCAAGGGCCGTGAACTCAGGTAAAAGGTGATGAAACTGGAATACGAATCCGATATGTTTATTTCGAAATTCGGCTATTTTTCGATCAGAAAGCTCTCCGACCTGAATACCATTAAGCAGGATATCACCCGAATCGGCTCTATCGAGAGTTCCGATTATGTGAAGTAAAGTAGATTTCCCGGCGCCTGAGGCACCAACTATTGAAACGATCTCACCTTTTTTTACCTCCAGGCTTACACCCTTAAGCACCTTCAGATCTCCGAAAGATTTTTGGATATTATTGGCTTTAATCATACCGGTTTGTGATCTGCAAAGTTAAGAAAATCGTATTCTTACCACCGCTTTTTTGTAAATCCGGTCCAAACTGTTATTTTTGAAAACCAATAATTGACCTTAACCATGAATCTTCACGAATATCAAAGTAAAATCATTCTGAAACACTATGGGGTTTCGGTTCCGGAAGGCCTCGTTGCACATACGGAAGAAGAAGCTGTAAAGGCGGCTGAATACCTGCAAGGTTCGACGGGCTCGGATAAGTTCGTAATTAAGGCTCAGGTACATGCCGGCGGTCGTGGAAAAGGAGGCGGGGTCAAGGTAGCAAAAACGATAGATGAAGTACGGACACTTGCTTCACAAATCATTGGCATGCATCTGGTTACTCCTCAGACCAGCAAAGAGGGAAAGCTTGTGCGGAAGGTATATGTTGAGCAGAATATTTATTATCCGGGTCCCTCCGAACCGGCTGAAATTTATATGAGCATATTGCTGAACCGGCAGAAAGGGCATACCATTCTCATGTATTCTCCGAGGGGGGGGATGGATATTGAAAAGGTTGCCGAGGAAACTCCGGAACAGATTTTTACCGAAACGGTGGATCCCAAAATCGGATTACAGGTATTTCAGGCCCGGAAGGTTGCTTTCAACCTTGGACTGAAAGAGGAAGCATATAAAAACATGGTTCGGTTTGTTACAGCAGTTTACAAAGCTTACGAGGGAAGTGATGCCTCATTGATCGAGATCAATCCGGTATTTAAGACCTCCGACAACAAGATCCTCGCTGCCGATGCAAAAGTGGTAATCGACAATAATGCTCTTTTCCGTCATCCCGATATCGCTGCCATGCGCGATTTTGATGAAGAAGACCCTGTTGAAGTCGAGGCAACAAGGCATGATCTTAATTATGTAAAACTTAACGGGAATGTAGGTTGTATGGTGAACGGCGCCGGACTTGCCATGGCGACGATGGACATCATTAAGCTTTCAGGAGGCGATCCGGCCAATTTTCTCGACGTAGGTGGCTCTGCAAATGCCAAGCGTGTGGAGGAAGGATTTCGGATTATCCTCAAGGATCCTGCCGTGAAGGCGATTCTGGTGAATATTTTCGGTGGGATCGTACGATGCGACCGGGTTGCCCAGGGAATTGTTGAGGCCTACAAAAATATCGGTGAAATCAACGTTCCTCTTATTGTCAGATTACAAGGAACAAATGCTGTTGAAGGAAAGAAATTGATCGATGATTCAGGTCTGAAAGTTCATTCGGCCATCACATTGCAGGATGCCGCCAGACTGGTCACCCAGGTACTGAATTAAACCGGCATTCCATTTCCTTTTCAAACAGGAGCATTCTGATCTTTCTCAAAATTTCTACCGGCGCTTCATCCAAAACCATCCCGGCTGGAATGTTCAGAGCGTCGGCAATTGATTCCCCATTGTATTTTTGAAAGTATTCCAAAAGGTTCACCATGTCGTTAAATCCATTTTGTTTGTACTGGCTTTTCAGAAATTGTAAAATTCTCAACCCATCAAATTTTTCATGAAACGCCCGAATAAAACGTTCTGAGCTTTTATGATTTTGCCGGAGTGCCAGCAAGGGATCCGGTTCTCCAAAACATTCCGAAAGATATTGGATCACAACCGTTGGGATTGATTCTTTAAATAATAGTGGCAGGAGAAGGTAGGTTTCCTGAATTGTATCAAACAAAGATGATGGAAATATCGGATAACCGGACCAATCTCCCTGATTCCCTCTGATGATCGCCGGACCTGTCCCAAAAAAAACCCGGTCGGATGGTCTTCCCTCCGGAAAGGCCAACTGATCATTCCAATTCAAAACATGGCCGTACTTTTTTAATTTCTGCAGAAAATAGAAGTCCTCGCCACTCAGTTTAGGAGTCATCCCGCCAATTGCTTTGTAAGCACTGACCGGACATGCCAATGCCGAACCAAGGGCTGTAAAAGTGTAAGGAGACCTGATCCGGGAAAGATTCAGGAAATAATACCGCATATAGATCTCGTACCGAAGCATGGAGCGGGTCGTCAGCGGATCTGTACTTTCCCTGTGAAAATAAGGAATTGCAAGAGCTGAAATTTCTGGAAATATTTTGAATGAATTCGCGACTGAAAGCAGATAATCTGTTCCGTATAAAGTATCCGCATCCAGGCTGACAATTACATCATGGTCAGCCGAACGAGCCCGAATTGTCTCCATTATCGCCCTCCGGGCAAATCCAACACCGGTCTTCTTGCCGACCCAGCCTTTCCCTTCGGAGGAATGATCAACAAAGACGAGTTCAAATTCCTTAAAAGTTCTTAAGAATCGGATACTATCCGCATTGTGTTCGCAAACGATCCGCTTTCTAGGATCATGCCACCATGAGTCGGGTTGATTGATGCACACATAAAGCCGGAATTGCTTGTATGACTGTAACGAAAGGCAATTAAGGATTCTCGGCAGGAAATCAGGCTCATCCTTCACAGGCATGGCCAGATGAAGAAAAGGATAAGTCAGGTCACCGTGATTGTCAGCGGTCAATTTTCAGTTTCTCAAAATAGGAATCATCACTGATCACTTCGACGGCCTTTTGAACCTCTTCATCATTCTGGTTTATTATGGCAAACAACTCGTTCATATCCCATAATTTCTGGGCAATTAATCCCTTTATCTGAGATTTGATCAATTTTTCTGAAAGCAGATAACCTTTTTCATCATATCTAATCCCCTGCTTATCGGCAAATTCAAAAAAAGATTTCATGAAAATGGTATCCATGATGAAGTTTTTATCGAATCGATCAAATTCCGGGTAGTCTGATTTCAGTTCCGACCTCATTCTATCCACATAATCACCAACAAAAAGGTTGATCACATTTTTTCGTCTCAGGTCAAGGTAGTAATCGGTAATCGGCGTCGAATCCCATGGTATGAATACATCGGGCATAATGCCTCCCCCTCCGTATACCACACGTTTTCCTGCTGTATAAAATTTCAAAGAATCAGGAAATTTGATACTGTCGGGATGTATCAGTTCACCATGTCGGATCCTGTTACTGAAATCCTCATAATATTTGTCCACCCCTTCTGTATATGGTTTCTGAATGCACTTTCCCGAAGGATTGTAATATCGTGCAGTTGTCAACCGTATTTGCGAACTGTCGGGGAGCTGGAATGGTCTCTGAACCAGCCCTTTTCCGAAAGAACGACGTCCGACAATAATTCCCCGGTCCCAATCCTGCACGGCTCCTGCGACGATTTCACTGGCAGAGGCTGAATTTTCATTGATCATTATCACCAGTTTCCCTGTTTCGAACCTTCCCAATCCGGTTGCAATATAATCTTCACGCGGTGAATGTTCACCCTGGGTATATACGATCAATTTCCCCTGTTTCAGGAATTCATCGGCCAGTTCGATGGATGTTCCCATATAACCTCCTGAATTATTCCGCAGGTCAAGGATCAGATGCTCCATCCCCTTTGATTTCAATCGTTGCAACGATTCAATGAACTCCTGCATAGAGGTCTGGGCAAATTTATTCAGATTGACATAACCGATTCCCGGTTTTATCAGGTAGGCTGCATCGATACTGTTTATTGGAATTTTATCCCGGATTATGGTAAACTCAAGGGGTTCTTTTCTGCCTTTTCTGTATATTGATACATTTACTTTTGTTCCACGTTTGCCTCTCAGGTGGTCAAGCACAAACTGGTTGGTGATTTTTTTCCCCACCGTCAGTTCACCATCAATTTTAATGATTTTGTCACCCGACTGAATTCCCAGGCGTTCTGAAGGCCCCCCGGGAATTGAATGTACCACGGAGATGGTATCCCGTAAAATTTCAAACTGAATTCCGATTCCGTCAAAATTTCCCTCTAGTGGTTCATTAGCCCTTTGAACATCCTTTTTGGAGATATACATGGAATGCGGATCCAGGTCCTTAAGGGTCTCAATGATAGCCTTCTCCACCAGCCTGGATTCATTCACAGTGTCGACATAAGCATATTTAATCAACTGCATGGCAGCAGAATATTTTTTCATCCCCGCGTTGGGATCCTGTTTCGTGGTCTGTGCGAAAAGAGGTTGGACAGAGAATGTGAAGAAAATTACTCCAGTAAGGAGATACAATGCAAGTTTATTTTTATTCATGAAAATCTCGTTTGATATTGGAAATTGAGCGTTCAAAAGTACTTTTATTTTATGTTTAAGAAGGCTGACAGCCGTAATTTTAACTAATTTTAACGAGAAATATTATCCCTTGGTTAAACAAGAAAAACACCGGCTTTTAAACAGCATCCTGTTCCCCGCCCTTTTTGTAGTCGTTCTGTGGCTGGTGAAAGGGATTGATATTCTTTTCAATCTTGATCTGAATCAGTATGGGCTCTATCCGCTCCGGATCCGGGGTCTTCCGGGCATTCTGATCTCACCCTTTTTACATGCTAACCTTTCGCATTTGTTTGCAAATTCGATTCCTCTTTTCCTGTTGTCAGCATTTCTCTTTTACTTTTATGAAGAAATCTCCTGGATGATTCTGATCCTCATATACCTGATAACCGGATTTCTCGTATGGGTCTATGCACGTGGTGATGCCGTTCATGTGGGAGCAAGTGGTGTGATTTATGGTTTGGCATCGTTTCTATTTCTCAGCGGTATAATACGAAAGGAAAAGGGGCTCATGGTGTTAACCCTTTTAGTCACGTTTCTTTACGGTGGGCTTATCTGGGGTATTTTCCCACAGTTCTTCCCCAATCAGCCGATCTCATGGGAGTCGCACCTGATGGGACTACTGGCTGGAATTATCCTGGCTTTGTATTACAAGAATTCCGGTCCTCAGAAGAAAGAATGGATCTGGGAGGAGGAAGAAAACGAATCGGATGATAATTCATGGAAGGATCCTCAAATAGATACTGATCCTCCGAAAGATTGAATCATTAACTCCTTCAATGGATCGCAATTCATCCAGGTTACGAAAAGCTTTCTTCTTTTGCCTGTAAATCATGATCTGTTTTGTCAGGACAAACGGAAAATAAGGATGTCGCAACAACTCCTTGAATGTTACATTGTTAATATCAAAAGGGTGGATCGAATCAAGGGTTACGGTCACATGATCACGAATCCAACTGAACCTTGCAGAGTCCATTCCGAAAACCTCGAGAAGCTGATCCTTACAGGAAAAGCCTCTGATTCTTTCCCTGTAATTCACAATCCTTTTAGCAAAGGAGGGTCCGATGCCGCGTAGTTGCTGTAGATCAAATGTATCAGCAGTATTAAGATCAAGTATAAGACTCTTTTTCAACACTTTAATTGTTCCCCTTCCGGTATCATTCATCGGAAAATAGATGGTGTATTTCCCATGATTGTTCTTGTTAATATGGGTTTTCCTATAATTTTCTTCAGCTTGTTTCCATTGCATTTCAAAGGATTTTACCTCTTTCTCAAAGGGTTTAAAGTCTATTGGATCAGTTTTTATGGTTTCTGGAATCAGGAATTGAACCGTTATTAAAGCGAGGAGGATCAGGCACAGGATGTTGATTCCACGAAGCTCAGCACGGTTGAACATCAAAAAATCAATCATTTGCCGGCCGGTATCTTTTAATACTGATTTCATGGATTTTTTAAAGATTTTGATGAACCTACCAGTATCTCTTTCCCAAACCGGCATTCGAGACACCGTTTTTTATCACAATAGTGCGACTTCAATTGCAAAAGGGCTTGTGATTCCAGCGCATTTTGAGCTATAATTCCGGCATTTTTCCAGATTTGGATAAGGGCAATCCGTTCCGGAGGCATTTGTTCAAGAAGTTCAAATGTCAATTCCCGAAGGTCGCAGCGGTCTTTCATCGTGCCATAAAAGAACAACATGGGTAACACACCGTTGATTATCAAACTTTCTTTACCCGCAGGTCCTATTTTTTTCGGACTTGCTGAAGATGGTCTGTCAAACAAATAATGGGAATTCCAGTACCCGGAGGCAGATATTTGGAACAAATCGATGAACCCGGAAAGCGTTCTTGGTTCCAGTATCCTGAAAAAATTCGCATTGATTTTAGTGATAAGATCAGCAAACTGACTAATCCTGATCGTCGGAAAATTCAGCGGGTGAAGCCGAAGAAATTTCCACAGACCTGGTTGAAGCGGCTGAAGAGTATATTTATTTTTCAGTAGTTGATAGATATGAAACAATTCCAGAGGGTATTCCTCTTCAAACGTCCCCGCAAAAAAACCGGCCTGTCCAAAAAGCAGTGCCTCTGTGTTCTTTTGAGAAACACAGACAGCCCGGATCAGCTTTAGCGGAGCCGAACGGGCAAGCAATTCAAAAGCTGACTGGTTTATTTTAAACCCAAAACAGGATGCAATGTGTTGATAAATGGTCTCTTCCCAGTCATTCCCGGATTTTTCCCAGAACCGGTTTAAATTTTCAGAGCGGAGCATCCAGCGTTCAAGCGTCAGAGCCGGAGCCCACAACCTTAAGCATGACTGCGGGATTTCATGCAATTGTGTCATACAAGGAATCGGGTGCATAGCCGACATTATTTTCTGATACCGGTCAAGGATCTGTCCGGGAAAATGATTCTTAACTACCAATGTTGGCAATTCGGTACCATCATTCCGGTAAACTTGCTTATCATTTTCAAAGACAACATGAAGGATCGCATTATTAAATGCAGGATCATTGTGATGTCCGTGCCGGTACCAGTCGGATGAACAGACATGAATTTCGATATTCCCGGCCCATTGTGTGTTTCCAATCCGGAGACGGGAGTTAAAAAAATCGGGGCCACTGTCGGTATTCTGTTCACCGGGATGGTGAATTGCCAATTCTTCTCCCGATTCAGTGTGAAGATCAGTATGGAAACATCTTGACTTCCAGAGGTAGGATAAAAACTTCTCATTCATTTTAAAAGGTTCCTGAATCCGGAATTAATCGGCAAAAAGGGAAAAGGTAAATGGTTAGTTTAAAAAAAGAGAAAATCTTTTTTATCTTTGCATAAATTATAATCATCAGCAGGTGATGAAGGAGCTTGATATTCTGGTATCCGGAATCGATTTAAAAGTCAGGAACCTCATTGACAAATATCAAAACCTGCAGAATGAGCATAACACCTTAACCAAGGAAATACAGGAACTTAAAAACCAATTATCGGAGCAAAAAGAAAAATATCACAGACTCGAAGAAAAAAACAAAATACTTACATTATCAAAAACACTGGAGACCAAAGAAGGAAACATTGAAGCAAAATTAAAAATCAATGAACTCGTGCGGGAAATCGAAAAGTGTATAGGGCTATTAAATACTTAACCAACATTTTGCAATAAACAATGGAAGAAATATCCATTTCATTACCGATTGCCGATAGATTTTACAAGCTTGCAATTGAAAACGAGCATGAGGAGCTTTTCAGAAAGGCAGCTAAATTGATCGACAAACGGTTAAAGGATTATTCAACCAGTTACGCATATAAGGATAAACAAGACCTTTTAGCCATGGTTGCGCTTGAATACGTAACCAGGTATATGCAAAAGGATCAGCTTGCTGAGAATCAGGAGAGCCAATGGAAAACAAAACTGGCCGAACTGGATCATATCCTGGATATGGGGGTTAAGCAATAGGCTGCATCGTTCTTTGAAAGCAATCGAAAGATTTACCCGCACTGTATCAGACAGTTTGTAAACCTAACATTACAAATATCAGGGCAATGCTCATATGCTCGTAGGACGGGCCTCACCAATGCTACGGCATTGGAACCGGGAAACCGGACAGTGGAAGTTCGAAAGGTTTGGCAGCCCTAATCGTGTCGTATGAGGTTTATCATAACCTCGCTGATTGGTGCGGGTTTTTTTATGTTCCTTCATATTTATTCACCGATAAAGTCTTGACAATGAGGCTTTATATCAATATCATTATCAATGGGAATCGTATTTTATATAATTGTCGGTGTTGCCGGTATCATCCTGGGGGGTGTGGTAACCGGTACCATTTTAAACAAGGCTTTGGAGCGGAAGCGTGATGCATTGCTAAAAGAAGCGATGGAGAAAGCCGAAGTGGTAAAGAAAGAGAAGATCCTTCAGGCCAAGGAGAAGTTTCTTCAATTAAAGGGAGAACATGAAAAATATATTCATGAAAAGAATGATGAGATAGCAAAGAACGAGAACCGGTTGAAGCAAAAGGAGAACACACTCAATCAAAAGGTAGAGGAGTTCGGAAAGAAGCAAAAGGAGATTGCCACCATCAAGCAAAACCTGACACAGCAGATGGAAATTGTTAACAAAAGGCAGGTAGATCTCGAGAAGGCTATGAAGGTTCAGATTGAAAAACTGGAGTCTCTTTCAAGCATATCAGCGGCTGAAGCAAAGATGCAACTCATCGAAAATCTGAAGGAGGAGGCGAAATCGGAAGCCATTGTACAAATGAAGGATATTGTTGATGAAGCCAGGCTTACGGCCAACATGGAAGCCAAAAAGATCATCATTGAGACCATTCAGCGTACGGCTTCCGAACACGCAATAGAGAATACGGTGTCGGTATTCAATATTGAAAATGAAGAAATCAAAGGCAGGATCATTGGTCGTGAAGGAAGAAATATCCGGACATTGGAATCCCTCACAGGTGTTGAGATCATTATTGATGATTCGCCAGATGCAATCATTTTATCTGGGTTTGATCCGGTACGCCGTGAAATCGCCCGCCTTTCATTGCACAAACTTGTAACTGACGGTCGTATTCACCCTGCAAGGATTGAAGAGGTCGTCGCAAAAACCAAGAAGCAGATCGAACAAGAGATCATCGAAACCGGCAAAAGGGTCAGTATTGACCTGGGTATTCATAATATGCATCATGAATTGGTTCGGATGATCGGCAAGATGAAGTACAGATCATCATACGGGCAAAACCTGCTTCAACATTCTATTGAGGTTGCAAAGCTCTGTGCCACAATGGCTGCTGAACTCGGGCTGAATCCCAAAATGGCCAAACGGGCCGGATTACTACACGATATCGGAAAGGTACCCGACACCGAACCCGAGTTACCACATGCGATACTGGGAATGAAGATGGCAGAAAAATTCAAGGAAAAACCAGAGGTTATCAACGCGATCGGTTCGCATCATGATGAAACGGAGATGAACAACCTGATCTCTCCCATTGTCCAGGTTTGTGATGCCATCTCGGGAGCACGCCCCGGGGCACGCCGTGAAGTAGTAGAAGCCTATATTGAAAGACTCAAACACCTTGAAGAGATCGCGTTAAGTTACCCCGGAGTCGTGAAAACCTATGCCATCCAGGCTGGTCGTGAACTCCGTGTCATTGTCGGTGCCGACAAAGTAAACGATGTAGAGGCCAATCAGATCTCCTTCGATCTCTCTAAGAAAATTCAGAGCGAAATGACCTATCCCGGGCAGATTAAAATCACCGTGATCCGTGAGACCCGGGCTGTGAGCTACGCAAAATAGATTTTTTGAACCTGACAAAAAAGGATGAATCCGACAATGGGTTCATCCTTTTTTTATAAAAAAAGCTGCTTGAAAAAGCAGCTTTTCGATCTGAGCGGTCTGGACGAGACTCGAACTCGCGACCTCCGCCGTGACAGGGCGGCATTCTAACCAACTGAACTACCAGACCTGATTTGCGCTGCAAAATTAATCATTTTTTTCTATTTCCAAATTTCTTTTCTCATTTCTTTCTCATATGCTCCATCTCTTGCAACATAATGACAGGGAAGGTTCGCGTTTTTTGCTTCCCTTATCCAATGATTTGCCATGCTTCGGGAATTTGTACCATCAATAATAATCTGTTTGGGGTGAAAAACCTTAACGATATCGCGGATCCAAAGTCGCGGATTACCTGTTATCACGACAAGATCAACAGGAATTTCTGAAGTCAACCCCTTGGGAAAAGCTGTATCGAGAATTGCAATCCGAATGGTCTTAAACTGCATGAAGCGGCCTAAACGGAAAAGCTCCACAAATTCCGGGTCCAAAGGAAAATGGTGGTTCTCGTTGCCAATCCAGTGACTCCGATGATATTTTATCCCGTGGGACTTATGGTGCGCTCCCACCGAATTCATAAATGACATATCATATCGATAAGAGCTTGGTGTGGTATACCATGTCACCGCCCGTTTCTGTTCCGAAAATTCGTATACTCCCTGATTTTTAATATTATATACCACGTAACGAGAGGTTGAAAGCATATTGTACTTCCCGACTGTGACAACCAACATAAAAAGAATTCCGGCAATCAGTATTGTCTTCATTGCCCTTCGGGCTCCGGATTTGAAATAAAAGTAAACTGCCCCGACCATCACAAACAGGAGTACCACCTGGATTTCATCGATATAAATTCCAGTTGTAGTCGAAAATGGCAACTCTTCTATCAGGTGGATCACCATGTTCATGGCCTTGATCAGAAACATTAACAATTTCGCTGTCAAAACGCACAAGAAAGGAATCTGACCCACAACGAGTAAAAGAATCCCGGTATAAATAATAATGCTGGAGAGTGGTACGACCAGAATGTTCGTCAGCAAAAAGAAATTCGGAAACTGATGAAATA
Organism: Bacteroidales bacterium; assembly: GCA_028706295.1. GTDB lineage: Bacteria > Bacteroidota > Bacteroidia > Bacteroidales > FEN-979 > CAIVAT01. The sequence continues at coordinate 82,764 of JAQWBQ010000004.1, read as the reverse complement.
CATAAAGTGTTATGGGAAGGGTTGCAAGCTGTGCTGCCAGTGATACGGCAAGCAATGACCATATTTTATCGGGAATCCAGGCTGAGGTTATGTACAAGTCATATATTGGTTTATAGAGTGTTACAATACCGATTACTGCAAGGTAAGACAACTGAAATCCAACATCAACCAACAGGGCCGGGTTATATGAAACCATAACAAAACAGGAGACTGCGATTACATTGATGATATCTACATTTCTGTTCATCAATCCGGCAATTATTGGCAGACTCAGCATGATCGCAGCCCGGATAACACAGGGTGACAATCCGGTTATCATTGCATACAAGAAAATGAAAAACAGCATGATAATGGCTTTTATATATTTACCATAACGATACCGGTTCAGAAATCTCAGAAGAAAATTGAGAAACACATAAACAATACCCACATGCATTCCGGAAACAGACAGAATGTGCATGGCACCGGAAGCAGCATATTCTCGTCGGGTTTCATTATCTATTTCGTTAACGTAGCCCAGCAATAATGCCGATGCTACGGCGAACTCCTTTCCCGTCAGATTATTTTCCCGAAAAATGCCAAGAAGCCTGTTACGGAGGTGAATCGCTTTTCGCCGAACCAGATTATCCGGTTCCATATTGAGTTTTTTCCATCCGTGATCAGCCAAAGAAACCGAGTGGCTGATTCCTTTTTTATGAAGGTAATCGACATAACTAAAGGTTCCGGGATTAGAATTATCGGTCATTTTTTCAATCCGCGTTCTGAAGACAATAAAATCACCCAGGCTGATCACAGTACCGGACTTTCCGTTGCGAAAGTATCCCAGAACGTTTCCGGTCAGTGGTTCCCAGGAATCTCCGTCATGACGGTATTTCAGCGTGAGAAAGACTTTCTGGGATGCACCCGAATTAACAGGCGGTTCATTAACAGAGGCAATGAATGTATTTATGGAATCACTATCGGGTATCAACGGGAAAGTTTTTGATTGCCGGTTCGCCTCAAGCAATACCCCCGCCAGGAAAAGAAAAAGAAAAACAGGAATTCCCGGAGCCCATCTTAAATGGTAACTCCCCGGATAAATTGTCAGGACAAGAATAATTAAAGCTAGTCCACAAAGTGTGAAAAAAACTAAATACTCCGTACCCGTAACAATTACTTCATTGATAGCAGTTGTCACCCCCAGGAGAACTGGAATACTCAACCTCAGAAATGGATAAGGTTTCCAGGGATTCATGTCGCCAAACCTTCGATTCTGAGGGGTTAATCCCCGGAATTATAAAAAGGTAATAAGGAATTACTGGCAAAATTTAACTTTATAACTTCCGGCTTTTTCTGAACCCCTATCTGATGCAAGGGTCCAATCGTTACAGGCACCGGTTTTATCACCCAGAAAATGGCGGGCAACACCTCGCTGCATTATGCATTCAACGTCGCCCGGATTGATTTGCAGGACCAAGTTGTATTCTTCAATAGCATCGGAATATTTTTTCAGATACATAAGGGCAAGTGCCTTATTCATTCGTGTTGGAATATCCGCCGAATTGATGTTCAGTGCAGTCGAAAAATCGAGAAGGGCTTTTTCAAAAAAACCGGCAGCAGCCTGCGCTGCCCCTCTGCTCGAATAGTATTCAGGTTGTAACGAATCGTATTGAATTGCTTTATCGAAATCCTCAATGGCGCGGTTTATATCCTGAAGATTGAAATAAGATAAGCCCCGGTTATAATAGGCTTCAGGAAAGACCGCCGCAGACTGGAGGGCCCTGGTAAAATCCTTCACAGCCTCGGCGTAATTGTTCATGTCGAAGTACGCCAGTCCCATGTTATGCCAAGCCTCGGGGTAATCAGGTTTCAGGGCAAGGGCTTTGTTATAATCCCGGATTGCCCCGGCATGGTCGAGTATCAGATCTCTTACCAATCCCCGGTTGAAATAAGGTTCAGCATGAGCCGGTTTCATGTTGATCACCCGAGAAAAATCGGCAATTGCTCCAGCATAGTCTTTTAATTCACTTCTGACTATTCCTCTGTTGTAATAAGGCTCTGCTTCGCTGGTGTCAAGCAGGATGGCATTGTCGAAATCCTTTAAAGCTTGTTTGTAATCACCCAATTTTGCTTTGGTGATTCCGGAAGTGATCAGTTCTTTTTGGGTTTTACTTTGAGCTGTCACCGAATTGGCGTCGAACAAAAGGCAAACAGTCAGGAATACCGAAAAAAACCCGGCTAGTAAAGAAAAAGGAGAGGTGGTGATTACTCGCAAAACTCTGTGATAAGATCCTGTGATGCTTTTAGCCCGTGTGATACGGCAGCGCGCCAATCTTCACAGGCACCGATGCTGTCACCAAGTGCTTGTTTGGCACGGCCCCGATTGTCATAGGCATTGGCATTGTTCGAATCGAGGGCTATAGCCTGCGTAAAATCTTCGACTGATCCTTTGAAATCTTTTAACATCAGGCGTGCAGCACCCCTGTTGTTAAACGCAGTAACATTCTTAGGATTTAATTTCAACGCTTCATTGTAATCCTGAATGGCACTTAAATAATCCTGTTTATAGTGAAACATCATACCCCGGTTCGTATAAATATCGGGAAATTCCGGATTAATTTTGATTACTTCACTATATTGTTGCAAGGCCTCATTGTACTCTTTATTCATAAAGAGCAGGGCTGCCAGATAGTTAAATGCGGCAGGATTGGTTTTATCCCGTGCTGTAAAATAGGTCAGGTCTTCGCGGGAACCCATATATTCACCTACCTCAAAACGGGAAACACCACGAATGAAGTAGGCGTCGAGTAATGAAGGTTTCAATTTTATGACCTCGGAGGCATCAGCGATAGCCTGGGGGTATTTCCCAACCATCAGATAGGCAGAACTGCGTTTCAGGTAAACATTAACATTCTTAACCAGTTCAATCGATTTGGTAAAGTCTTCAATGGCGCCAGTGTAATCGCCTTTTTTTGCTTTAGCGAAACCATTGTTAAAATAAACCACAGCCTGAGCATCACGGGGTGCATTGTTTACAGTAGGATCCGAAACATTGTACATGGAATCGCCGGAGAGTTTTTTCGTAGATTTCTGGCCGGATAACATGGTATCAGTTGCAGCCGGAGTAATTCTGATAACCTTTGGTTTAACCTTAGTAGTTCCGGTGTTCGTCTGCTGTGCCCCTGATGTGGCTGCCATGCAGATCAGAATTAAAATAAAAAGAGTTTTCAATCTATTCATACTTTACTTGATTAACTATTTTTTGTACTTAAATATTGTACCATTTTCTTTGCAACACGGCCCGAGGTTCCGGTTCCCCCAAGATCTTTTTTGATCTCCTGATATCCTGAAATTATCCGCTCCCTGTCAGCTCCCTGATCCAAAATCTTGTCGAGATTCCGGGCAATGTTTTCAGGATTGCACTCAGTCTGAATTAATTCAGGGATGAGCGTACCACCATAAATCAGGTTTACCAGAGAGATATGCGTAACATGTACCAGCCTTTTCGCAATCAGGTACGAAAGATAATTTCCTTTATAGCATACGACCTGGGGTGTGCCGATCAAGGCAGTTTCGAGTGTTGCAGTACCCGATGTGACGAGTGCGGCTTCAGCGTATGAAAGCAGGTCGTACGTCTGGCCTGTGACTATTTTTATCGTGTCCGTGCCAACAATATTCCGGTAAAAATCAACCGGTATCGAGGGGGCTCCTGCAATGACAAACTGATGGCTGGGGTAATGCCGTACGCACCGGAGCATCAGACGGAGCATCTTTAAAATCTCCATTTGTCTGCTTCCCGGGAGCAGTGCAATGATTGGTTTTTCGGAAAGGGTATTCTCTTTAAAAAAATCACTTCTCGACCGGATTTTCATGCCCTCAAAGATCACATCCATCAGTGGATGTCCCTCATAATCTACATGATAATTATATTTCAAATAGAATTGACGTTCAAATGGCAGAATGACGAACATTTTTTCGACAGACTTTGTTATTTTATGGACCCTCGAAGAACGCCACGCCCAAATTTGCGGCGATATGTAATAAAACACCCTGATATTCCTATTGTGCGCAAATTCGGCCATTCTCAGATTAAAACCCGGATAATCGATAAGGATAAGTACATCCGGACAAAAAGAAAGCAGATCAGTTTTGCAAATTTTCAAATTTCCCAAGATGGTCGGCAAATGGGCGACAACTTCAAGAAATCCCATAAAAGCAAGATCCCTGTAATGTTTCACCAGGTAACCTCCCTGCGCCTGCATGAGGTCACCGCCCCAGCATCTGAAGACGGTTTCCTGGTCCAATTTTCTCAAAGCGGCCATCAGATTGGAGGCATGGAGATCGCCCGAAGCTTCACCGGCAATAAGATAGTACCGCATTAAAACCTGTTCTTTAAAGCCTTTATTGCCGGATTTGCCGTGAAATCGAGTTGAACGGGAACCATGGCAATATAATTATTTTCAACAGCCCATTGATCTGAGTCATCACCATGTTCCATACTCACATATACCCCTTTCATCCAGTAATATTTTCGTCCGTGCGGATCTTCTCTTTCATCAAAATCCTCCTGCCAGGTTCCCTTTGCCTGCCGGCAAACCCTGATCCCTTTGATCATAGATTCAGCCACATCGGGAATGTTAACGTTCAGACAAATTCCTTCAGGGAGACCTCCCCGGATTATTTCGGAAGCAATCGCTCTTACAAACCTCATGGAAGGCCGAAAGTCAGCATTCATGCTGTAATTATTCAGTGAAAAACCGACTGAAGGAACCCCAGCAAGCGCACCTTCGAGAACGGCGGCCATGGTTCCTGAGTAAATAATATTGATGGATGCGTTGGTGCCATGATTGATACCTGAAAATAAAAAATCCGGGCGTCGTTTCAGGACGATCTTAAAGGCAAGTTTAACGCAATCGGCCGGTGTTCCATTGCATGTGTACTCGTCGTAATCAATCTCCCTGTTAATCTGTTCAAGCCTAAGCGGATGCGCGATCGTTACGGCGTGTGCCGTTCCCGATTGGGGCCGGTCGGGAGCCACGACCACCACATGCCCAAGGGGTCGCACGCAATCAATCAAAGCCCGTATGCCCTTGGCGCTTAAACTATCATCATTGGTTACAAGTATCAGCGGCTTTCCAGTCATAATTACAGATCATAATTCGACGGCAAAGTTACTAATTTTAACTGTCGACAGTCAGCATGTGCTGTGAAACCGGGAAAAGACGACGGGAATTACTAAAATAACGCTCGGAATTAAAACCTGATCAGTTCTTCGTAGAGCTCTTTTACCGGCAATCCCATGACATTAAAGAAGGAGCCTTCGATCTTACTGATGCCAATGTATCCGATCCATTCCTGGACACCATACCCTCCAGCTTTATCGAAGGGCTGAAAATTATCGATATAGTATTCGATCTCTTCCAGCAAAAGTACTTTAAAGATAACCGAAGAGATAACATGAAAAGTAAATTTCTTTTTTCTGGATTTGAGGCAAACTGCCGTGATGACCTCATGTTTCCTGCCAGACAATTTTTGCAGCATTCTTACCGCATCGGCATAGGATGAGGGTTTTCCCAGGATTTCATCTCCCAATGAAACGATCGTGTCGGCAGTGATAATGATCGACTTTTCATCGAGACGGGCGATATCAAAACTATCCGATTTTAACTCAGCCAGGTAGATTGCGATCTGCTCGGGTGTCATACCATCGGGATAGCTTTCGTCGACCATGGTAGAACAAATCTCAAAATCAAGGCCAAGTTCTTTCAGAAGGTATTGACGGCGTGGAGACTGGGATGCCAGAATGATATGCTTGTTTTTCAGTCGATAATTGATCATAGAAAAATCAGCTTATAAAAATGATTTCCATTGACAGTATTCCAGCGACCATGATCAGTTTACATAAAGTTTCGAGGTGGTGAAAATCGGCTTTTGTTGTCGCTTTAAACATTCGTATAAAAAGGTACAATATGGGAATCTGCACGGCAACCAGAAGGTACCACATCACCATGCCGAATCCGATCCGTTCCATGATTACCTGAACATAGGCCAGGAAAACAGCTGTAAGTAGGATCATTCCCGCGAGAACGATTTTTGTGGTTTTCAATCCGGCAACAACAGGAAGGGTACGGCAATCAAAAAGTTGATCTCCTTCTGATTCTTCCAGATCTTTAATGATATCCATAATTAAGGCTATCAAAAAACCGAAAAAAGCGTATACGAGAAAAAGACGGGTCACCCAGCTCAGATCGCTGACGACTGCGGCAAACACATCCGCATGGAGCCTAAGCCAGAAGAATTCAAAGAGCCATACGATCAAAACGATAAACACCGGTAGAATCGCAACGATCAGGTTTCCCCATAAAAACACTCTTTTATATTTCGCTGAGTAGATCCAGAGAAGTGTGGAAATTAAAAGAAAAATAAACCCGAATGTCAATGCCTGGATCCTCCAAGAAAGATAAAAACCAAGGATCACTGCGATGGCGTGAAGTGTCATATGTACCTTTATGGCACCCCGGGGTGATATTACTTTGTTCAGTGCCACTTTTGATGGGCGGTTTACGGCATCAATCTTTGCATCAAAATAATCGTTTATGATGTACCCTCCGACGGCAAGGAATACCGTCACGAGGACCAGAATCAGAAAGTCGGGCAAAGCGGAAATAGCCCCTGGTTGCCTATCATACAAAAATGGTTGAATGATGCAAAACCTTAGAAGTAATTGGGTTCCTGCAATAATCAGAATCATCGGAACCCTGAATAGTTGCGCCAGAAGAATTATTTTCTGCGAGATCGTGGTTTTTGAATTCATATTATGGGGACCTGTGTTTCCGTTTCAAAATTTCATTACCAATGGTATCCATCATCACGCATCCATTGATCCTGTACCTTCATAACCTGTTCAATTACATCACGAACGCATCCTTTACCTCCGTTGTGATGCGATATATATATTGACACCGCTTTGATCTCTTCTGCAGCATCAGCCGGACAAGTAGCAATTCCAGCCTCTTTCATTACTTCATAATCGGGAATGTCATCACCCATGTAGAGAACCTGTTCAGAATTCAAACCATTGTCTTTGAGGTACTTATTGAAAACTTCCAATTTATTGTCGACGCCCATAAACACATCGGTGATATGCAGGGCTTTCATTCTGTGGATCATCGCCTCAGATCTGGCTCCGGAAATTACGGCGATCCGGTATCCCTTTTTTCGGGCAAGCTGCAGTGCATACCCATCTTTAACGCTGGTAGTTCTAAACACCTCTCCGTCATTGGTCGTAGTGACATATCCATCTGACAGAACGCCGTCATAATCAAAAACGAAGGCTTTTATGTTTTTTAGAAATTCCTTATAGTTGGCCATGTTTACTGTGATATTTTACAATATTCTCGGTAAATAACTGATAAATCTCCCTGGTATCGGGATACTTACTGAGAATTTTAAGCTGATTTTCAATTACATTTTTATCGTTGCGTATTGCCGGACCCGTCTGGAACCTTCCGGGATGCCCAAGGGTTGCATTCCTGGCGGTCTGCAGAATCAGCTCATTCAGAATACCTGATGGAAGCTGGTTCTCACTTAACAGATCACTGGCCAATGTATACAAAAAGTTGGTAAAATTCGACACCATAACAGCGCTGAGGTGAAGCAACCGACGGTCGTCGCTGTTTACCGGGAGGACATGACCCGAAATAGCTTGACCAAGTGTAAGGAGGGTATCCATTCCTTTTACTGAGGCTGATTCAACGCAAACCGGTACTCTTGTTAAGTCAACATCCGCGTCATTTGAAAAAGTTTGTAAGGGATAAAAAACCCCGACTTCACATGAAAAGGGTCTTAAAACATCTATTGAAACCGATCCGGAAGTGTGTACGATGAGCCGGTCGTGAACCGGAATACCGGCAGCCACCTCAGCGATAGCGGAATCAGAAACAATGCACAGGTACAAATCAGCATCGTCAGGAAGCTCCGACAAATCTTTTATAAAGCGGGTATTGACCAACCGGGCAAGTGCAGCTCCATGCTCCGGGGAGCGGTTCCAAATCCCCGAAATCAAATATCCTTTCTTTGTAAAAGCCGGTGCAAGATGTCTTGCCAGCCTTCCTGCACCTAAAATTACAATCTTGCCGATCACCAGAGAGAATATTTTTCGAAATACAAATATATGGTATTACCTTCGTACAATCTTTAAAGAAGATTCTGTTTACAAAAAAAAGAACTCATGAAACACCCAGCATTACTCCTGATCTTTATATTTATCTTTCCCGTTTGCTCTCTCCGGAGCCAGAACCGTTCGATCCAGTTTGTTGAAAAGCCTTTCATTGAGATCATTTCCATCGCAAAGAAACAGAATAAAATGATCTTCATGGATGCTTATACCACGTGGTGCGGACCCTGTAAATGGATCGCCGCAAAGATCTTCACCAATGATACGATCGCAGATTTATACAACAAAGAATTCATTTGCTGTCATTTCGATATGGAAAAAGGTGAAGGATTGGAACTGGCAGTGAAATACCAGGTTAAGGCCTATCCTACCCTGCTTTTCATTAATCCCGAAGGTCAGGTTATTCACTTGAGGGTCGGGGCGCCCCGCAAGGTTCAGGATTATATTGACATGGCCCAGGTAGCCAAGACCCCGGGAGCAGGTTATACTGCGTATATGGAACAATACCGGCAGGGTAACCGCGATCCGCAATTCATGTTACAGTATTTCGACCGTCTGCAAGGTGCGTATCAGCCCGTGAATGAACCGCTTAAACAGTATTTTGATGCTGTTCCGGAAGCGGAAATATTCGATAAAATCAACTGGAAGATATTCGAGCTTTACTCCTGGGACGTGGATTCAAGAATCTTTCAACTGGCTCTTAAAAACAAGCCTAAACTCGACAGTCTGTATACACCGGTTATCGTGAATACCAAGATTAACGGAGTATTTGCACAGGCTCTTTACGCCCTTTCGCGAAGCAGGAATTTTAATGAAGCAAATTATACTGCGCTCAAGCAGAAGATTTTGAATTCAGGAATTGATGAAGCTCCACGGATCATCAAAGAATTCGAATCAACCATGCAAAAGCATTAAAGTAAAAAGATAATAACCCCGATGACTTGTTTAAGCCTGGGCGGTAGGCATGGGCAGGTTAAAAGGCATCTCCCCTTCCGAATCTCTTATCTCGCCATGCATGGCCTCATATTTCGAGACATTATCCTTTAATGCCTTATAGAGTCGTTTAGCATGCTGGGGGGTCAGAATAATCCGCGACTTCACTTTGGCCTTAGGTACACCGGGCATCATTTTAATAAAGTCGATGATAAATTCAGCCGGAGAATGGGTGATCACCGCGAGGTTTGAGTAGATTCCTTCGCCGACCTCATCAGATATCTCAATATTTATCTGGTTTGCAGATGGATTTTTGATGTCTTGCATATCCTTTGTTTTATTCTTCTTCCTTGGAAGCCAGAAGAATTTCATACTCTTCTTTACTTCCAACAATCAGGTTATCGTATTCACGCAAACCTGTTCCTGCCGGAATCAGGTGGCCGACGATTACATTTTCCTTCAATCCGATAAGTTCGTCCTGGCGGGCGTTGATGGCAGCCTGAGTCAGAACTTTTGTGGTTTCCTGGAAGGATGCCGCCGAGATCCAGCTTTTGGTTTGCAAGGAGGCTCTTGTGATTCCCTGCAGTATCTGGAATGCGGTAGCTGGTTTCGCATCGCGTGCGATCACGAGCTTTTTATCTTTCCGTTTCAACATCGAAATTTCATCACGGAGCTTGCGTGCACTGATAATCTGGCCGGCTTTCAGCGATGTTGAATCACCCGGATCCTCAACGACTTTTTTACCATAGATCCAATCATTTTCATCCTGAAAATCGATTTTATTAACAAGCTCGCCTTCAAGGAATCTTGAATCTCCGGGATCTTCCACTTCGACTTTACGCATCATCTGCCTGACGATGGTTTCAAAATGCTTGTCATTAATCTTTACACCTTGTAAACGGTACACTTCCTGAATTTCGTTGACAATGTATTCCTGTACCTTCATCGGCCCCTTGATCGCAAGGATGTCGCTCGGGGTGAGGGCTCCGTCAGAAAGCGCTGTACCTGCTCTGACATAATCGTTCTCCTGGGCAAGGATCTGTTTTGAAGTCGGGATCAGGTATCGTTTTTCTTCACCTGTTTTGGAGGTGATAATGACCTCACGGTTGCCCCGTTTCAATTTTTTTGCGAAAGAAACGACCCCGTCTATTTCAGAAACTACAGCAGGATCCGACGGGTTACGGGCCTCGAACAGTTCCGTTACACGGGGTAAACCGCCCGTGATGTCGCCTGCTTTCCCGATGGCACGGGGAATCTTTACAAGAATGTCACCGGCTTTGATTTTGGCGCCCTCTTCAATGATTATATGAGAACCCACCGGGATATCATAAACTTTAATAATTTCGCCGGAAGCAGAAAGGATGTTGATAGCCGGATTCTTGGCTTTCTGTCGTGATTCGATGACTACCTTCTCATGATAACCGGTCTGCTCATCTGATTCAATCCTGAAAGTCACATTTTCGATGATGCTTTCAAAGCTTACCTTACCGGTAACCTCCGAAAGGATGACAGCATTATAGGGGTCCCAGTCGCTGATAAGTTGTCCTTTTTTAACAGTCTGACCGTGCTGGAAAAATAACCTGGCGCCATAAGGTATATGGGCTGATGTCAAGGCAATCCGCGTATTCTGGTCGACAATACGCATTTCGGCCGACCGACCAATCACGATGTCGTACTTCTCACCTGACTCACTGGTATATGCTACCGATCTCAATTCATCGATCTCAAGTAAACCTTCGTATTTTGCTTCGATCCTTGAAGCGCTGGCAATGTTAACACCGGCAACCCCACCAACGTGAAATGTACGCAGGGTCAACTGGGTACCAGGTTCTCCGATGCTCTGGGCTGCAATGACCCCAACGGCTTCACCTTTCTGCACCATCATTCCTGTTGCAAGGTTTCGCCCATAACATTTTGCACAAACACCCTTCTTGGATTCACAGGTCAAGACCGACCTGATTTCAACTCCCTCAAGGGGTGAACTGTCGATCATATGAGCAATCTCTTCGGTAATCTCATTACCGGCAGCAATTATCAATTCACCGGTCTGTGGATGGTGAATATCGTGAAGCGATACGCGTCCCAAAATCCGGTCATAAAGTGATTCAACGACTTCTTCGGCCTTTTTAAGCGAGGTGATGGTCAACCCGCGAAGCGTTCCGCAGTCTTCTTCAGAGATGATCACATCCTGGGAAACATCCACAAGGCGGCGGGTCAGATATCCGGCATCAGCCGTCTTTAATGCAGTGTCGGCGAGTCCTTTACGGGCACCATGGGTCGAGATAAAATACTCCAGTACCGACAGCCCTTCTTTAAAATTCGACAAGATCGGGTTTTCAATGATCTCACCTCCCGAAGCGCCTGATTTCTGTGGCTTGGCCATCAGACCACGCATTCCAGAAAGCTGTCGGATCTGCTCTTTTGAACCACGTGCGCCGGAATCAAGCATCATATAAACCGGGTTGAAGCCCTGCTTATCTTTCGTCAACTGATTCATCAGTGAAATCGTAAGCTGGGAGTTTGCATGGGTCCAGATATCGATAATCTGGTTGTATCGTTCATTGTTGGTGATAAAACCCATGTTGTAATTATTCACAACCTCATCCACTTCCTGTCGTGCGTTGGTTACCAGCGATTCCTTGACCTGAGGTACGATAACGTCATCGAGGTTAAAGGAGAGTCCTCCCTGGAATGCCATTTTAAATCCCAGATCCTTGATATCATCAAGAAACTTGGCTGTCTTCGCAGTTCCGGTTTTTTTCAGGATCTGGCCGATGATGTCACGCAACGATTTCTTCGTGAGCAATTGGTTGATGTATCCGTATTCCTCCGGAACGACCTGATTGAAAAGCACCCTGCCGACCGTGGTTTCAATAAGCCGGGTAACTTTTTCATGGTTCTCCGTGAAAGTATGACGCACTTTTATAATTGCATGAAGGTCAACCGCTTTTTCATTATAGGCAATGATAACCTCCTGCGGTGAATAAAAGGTCATTCCCTCCCCCTTCACGATCAAATTTTTCTCACTCTTACGGGCTTTGGTCATGTAATAAAGCCCAAGCACCATATCCTGTGATGGTACAGTAACGGGGGCACCATTAGCGGGGTTGAGAATATTATGGGAGGCCAGCATCAGCAACTGAGCTTCCAGAATGGCTGCATTTCCAAGTGGCACGTGAACGGCCATCTGGTCACCATCGAAGTCAGCATTGAAAGCGGTACACACCAAGGGGTGAAGCTGGATCGCTTTACCTTCGATCAATTTCGGCTGGAACGCCTGAATGCCAAGCCGGTGCAAGGTTGGTGCACGATTGAGCAACACCGGATGACCCTTCAGAATATTTTCAAGAATATCCCATACCACCGGATCTTTCCGATCGACAATTTTTTTTGCGGATTTTACTGTTTTTACGATTCCGCGCTCCAGCATTTTTCTGATAATGAATGGCTTGTAAAGTTCTGATGCCATTTCCTTTGGTAAACCGCATTCATTCAATTTCAATTCCGGGCCAACGACGATAACACTTCGTCCTGAATAGTCAACACGTTTACCTAACAGGTTCTGACGAAACCGTCCCTGCTTTCCTTTCAGACTGTCGGAAAGTGATTTTAATGCCCTGTTCGATTCAGTTTTAACGGCGCTTGCTTTGCGGGAGTTGTCAAACAGAGAATCGACGGCTTCCTGCAACATACGTTTTTCATTGCGAAGGATCACATCCGGGGCCTTGATTTCAATCAGTCTTTTCAATCGGTTATTCCTGATGATCACCCGTCGGTACAGATCGTTCAGGTCGGAGGTAGCAAACCGCCCGCCATCAAGTGGCACCAGGGGGCGCAATTCCGGGGGGATCACAGGCACCACTTTCACAATCATCCACTCCGGCCTGTTTTCAAGTCGTTTTTGCGCATCACGGAACGATTCAAATACCTGAAGCCGTTTCAAAGCCTCGGCTTTGCGCTGCTGAGAGGTCTCAGTATTGGCTTTGTACCGCAGATCATAGGATTCTTTATCGAGATCGATCCGTGAAAGGAGGTCATACAACGCTTCCGCACCCATTTTGGCAACAAACTTATTGGGGTCGGAATCATCCAGGTATTGATTCTCCTGCGGAATTTTATCCATTATATCAAAGTACTCCTCTTCAGAAAGAAAGTCGAGATAATTGATTCCGTCGGCCTGCTTGATGCCCGGATTAATCACCACATATTTTTCGTAGTAAATGATGGATTCAAGCTTTTTCGTTGGCAATCCGAGCAACGATCCGATCTTATTGGGTAAAGAGCGAAAAAACCAGATATGAGCTACGGGTACCACCAGTTGTATGTGTCCCATCCGCTCCCTTCTGACCTTTTTTTCCGTTACTTCAACACCACAACGGTCACAGACAATCCCTTTATACCGGATCCTTTTATACTTACCGCAGTGGCATTCCCAATCCTTCACAGGCCCGAATATCCGCTCGCAAAACAATCCGTCACGTTCTGGTTTATAGGTCCTGTAATTGATGGTTTCAGGCTTCAGCACCTCACCGCTTGACATTTCAAGAATTTTTTCGGGTGAAGCAAGGCTGATCGTTATTCTTGAGAAGCTGCTGTTAACTTGACCCTCTTTTCTGTAAGCCATATTGACTATATTTCAATTGATGAAATCAACAAGAATTATTCAGGAATGGAAACGAATCCCTCCCTGTTAATCAAAAGCAAGATTCAAGCCCAATCCGCGTAATTCATGAACCAGAACATTGAAGGATTCCGGAATTCCCGGTGTAGGCATGGTATCCCCTTTAACGATGGTTTCATAGGCTTTTGCGCGGCCGATGACATCATCCGACTTTACGGTTTGAATCTCAAGAAGTATATTGGCTGCCCCGAATGCTTCCAGCGCCCAGACTTCCATTTCACCGAACCGCTGACCTCCGAACTGGGCTTTACCCCCGAGTGGCTGTTGGGTTATAAGGCTATAGGGACCGATGGAACGGGCGTGCATTTTATCATCCACCATATGATGAAGCTTCATCATATAGATGTAACCCACTGTGGTAGGCTGATCAAACCGTTCTCCGGTCAATCCGTCATAAAGATAAACCTTACCATTGCGCGGTAATCCTGCACGCTCAAGATATTCGTTAATCTGGTTGATTGTAGCGCCATCAAAGATGGGAGTATTGAACCGCAATCCGAGTTTCTTACCTGCCCATCCGAGGATGGTTTCATAGATCTGACCCAGGTTCATACGGGATGGTACGCCCAGGGGGTTCAGAACCACGTCGACAGGTGTCCCGTCTTCGAGGAAAGGCATATCCTCTTCACGCTGGATGCGCGCAACAATACCTTTGTTCCCGTGGCGACCGGCCATTTTATCACCAACCTTAAGCTTACGTTTCTTGGCAATATATACTTTGGCCATTTGAACAATACCCGCAGGAAGGTCATCGCCGACTACGGCAACAAACTTCTTACGGTTATAAACGCCCATGATCTCTTTAAACTTGATGATATAGTTATTGATCAGGGATTTAATGAGATCATTTTTATCTTTATCCGCTGTCCATTTGTTCGGATTTACGTTCAGATAATCGATCTCCATGAGGCTCTTCACCTGAAATTTTGCGCCTTTGGGTAAAACCTCCTGTTTGAAAATATTAAATACACCCTGGGAGACTTTTCCTCCAACCAGAACAGTTAATTTTTCAACAAGTTTTGCTTTCAGTTTGTCAACGTCCCGGTTGTAATCGTCATCCAGTTTCTTGATGTCGTCTTTTTCGCGGGCTTTAGCCTTACGATCCTTTATAATCCGGGAGAACAGTTTTTTCTCAATAACAACTCCCTTCATGGAGGGTGGTGCCTTAAGGGAAGCGTCTTTTACATCGCCGGCCTTATCTCCGAATATGGCACGGAGAAGCTTTTCTTCAGGAGTCGGATCACTTTCGCCCTTTGGAGTAATTTTACCTATCAGGATATCGCCTTCGCTGACTTCAGCGCCGATCCGGATCAGGCCATTCTCGTCTAAATCCTTGGTCGCTTCGGCGCTCACATTGGGAATATCGTTGGTCAGTTCTTCAACACCCCTTTTGGTATCCCGTACTTCGAGTGTAAACTCTTCGATATGAATTGATGTGAAGATATCTTCTTTCAGAACTTTTTCTGAAATCACGATGGCATCCTCAAAATTGTATCCCTTCCAGGGCATAAATGCCACCATGAGGTTTCGTCCGAGTGCAAGGGAACCCTCTTTCGTCGCATATCCCTCGCACAGAACCTGACCTTTTGTGACTTTATCTCCTTTCCGGACGATCGGACGCAGGTTCACGCAAGTATTCTGGTTGGTACGTGCAAATTTCGTGAGGGAATAGCTCTTTGAATCATCATCGAAGCTAACCAGACGTTCTTTGTCATCACGCTCATACCGGATGATGATCTCATTCGCATCGACATATTCAACCACACCGGCACCTTCGGAATTGATAAGCACGCGTGAATCGCGGGCAACCATGTCTTCGATACCAGTCCCCACAAGGGCAACTTCCGGATTCAGCAGGGGAACAGCCTGGCGCATCATATTGGATCCCATCAGGGCGCGGTTAGCATCATCATGCTCAAGAAACGGGATGAGTGAGGCAGCGATGGAAGCAATCTGATTTGGGGCAATATCGACTAGGTCGACCTGGGTTTTATCAATGATCGGGTAATCTGCCAGATAACGTACTTTGACCTTCTCTTCAAGAAAGTTACCCTGGTTGTCCATGGGTGTGGTTGCCTGTCCGATAATCTTGTGTTCTTCCTCTTCGGCAGTAAGGTAAACCGGTTGTTCCTCCAAAGTCACCCGACCTTCAACAACACGGTGGTAAGGTGTTTCTATAAAACCAAGTTTATCTATTTTAGCATACACACAGAGGGAGGAGATCAGACCGATATTGGGACCTTCAGGTGTTTCGATGGTGCACAGCCGACCGTAGTGCGTATAGTGAACATCGCGAACCTCAAATCCTGCACGTTCCCGCGACAATCCTCCGGGACCCAGCGCAGAAATTCGTCTTTTGTGGGTCAGTTCCGAAAGCGGATTGGTCTGATCCATGAATTGCGACAACTGGTTAGTTCCGAAGAACGTGTTGATGACCGATGAAAGTGTTTTTGCATTGATCAGATCGGTCGGAGTAAACACCTCATTGTCACGGACATTCATCCGTTCGCGAATCGTTCTGGCCATCCTCGAAAGTCCGACGCCGAACTGGTTATAGAGTTGTTCTCCGACGGTACGCACCCTTCGGTTGCTCAAATGGTCGATATCGTCAACCTCAGCCTTGGAATTTACCAGTTCGATCAGATACTTTATGATTGAAATGATATCTTCCTTGGTAAGAACCTTGGTTTCCATCGGGATGTTCAGACTGAGTTTGCGGTTTATCCGGTAACGGCCGACATCGCCAAGGTCATATCTTTTGTCGGAGAAAAACAATTTTTCGATAATTCCGCGGGCGGTTTCCTCATCAGGAGGTTCGGCATTGCGGAGTTGCCGGTAAATAAACTCGACAGCTTCCTTCTCCGAATTTGCAGGGTCTTTCTGCAGAGTATTGAAAATAATCGAATAGTCGGTTGCCAGGGATTCCTCGCGATGGACCAGAATGGTTTTAATACCGGCATCAAGGATCTGGTCGACGTGATCATTTTCAAGTACTGTTTCCCGTTCGATAATAACCTCAGTTCTTTCGATCGACACTACTTCGCCTGTATCCTCATCCACAAAATCCTCAATCCATGCCCGGACTACCCTTGCAGCAAGTTTTGAACCTACAATCCGCTTCAATGCAGCCCTGCTAACTTTTATTTCCTGGGCCAGACCAAATATTTCGAGAATATCTTTATCTGTTTCATAACCAATGGCACGCAACAAAGTCGTAACCGGCAATTTCTTTTTCCGGTCGATGTAAGCATACATGACATTGTTTATATCGGTTGTAAACTCGATCCACGATCCCTTGAAGGGGATGATCCTGGCGGAATAGAGTTGGGCTCCGTTGGCATGAAAGCTGGTACTGAAAAAAACACCGGGTGAACGGTGCAATTGTGATACGACAACCCGTTCGGCGCCATTGATCACAAAGGTACCGCGAGGTGTCATATATGGAATCATACCCAGGTAGACATCCTGAATAATGGTTTCAAAATCTTCATGCTCCGGGTCTGTGCAATACAGTTTGAGTTTTGCCTTTAGCGGTACGCTGTATGTCAGACCGCGCTCGATGCACTCCTCAATCGAATAACGGGGTGGATCGATAAAATAATCCAGAAATTCAAGTACAAAGTTGTTTCGTGCATCTGAAATAGGAAAGTTTTCAGCAAAAACCTTGTATAACCCTTCGTTAATCCTGTTTTCAGGATTTGTTTCCAATTGGAAAAAATCCTGAAAGGATTTTACCTGAATGTCAAGAAAATCGGGATACTCAGCTTGTATCTTTGTCGATCCAAAGCGGATCCTTTCGGTTTTTTTTGAAGCCAAGGTATTATGTTTTAATCCCGCACGACGGGATGGTTTGAAATTAATTTTTATAAATAAATCATAGACCTCCCCGGTTTGAGGAGATCTATGATCATATTAAGATATAAGATTTTTCGTCTTACTTAATTTCAACCTCTGCACCAGCTTCTTTTAACTGAATCATTAACGCGTTTGCTTCATCCTTTGAAACGCCCTCTTTGATTGCCTTGGGTGCAGCATCAACCAATTCTTTCGCCTCTTTCAAACCAAGGCTCGTGAGTTCCTTCACCAATTTTACAACGGCTAATTTTGCCTGTCCGGCTGATTTGAGAATAACATCAAAGGTGCTTTTTTCTTCAGCGGCGGGGGCGGCGGCGGCGGCGGGACCAGCGGCAACTGCAACAGCTGCAGCAGCGGGCTCGATACCATATTCATCCTTCAGGATTTTTGCTAACTCATTAACTTCCTTAACTGTCAAATTAACCAATTGTTCTGCAAAAGCTTTTAAATCTGCCATTTTTGTTACTATTTGTGTCCTGTTGTATGGGACGGTTATTACTAAACTAATTTTCCTAATTGGGTCATTCCGGCTTTTCTGACAAGGTTTTTACAATTCCCGACAGGTTATTGCCTCCCGACTGCAACGCCGAGATGACATTTCTGGCCGGGGACTGTAACAGCCCGATCAGGTCTCCGATCAGTTCGAATCTGGATTTGATATTCACCAAAGCATCGAGCTGGTCATCGCCAAGATATACACTTTCCTCAACATAAGCGCCTTTAAGAATGGGTTTAGGTGCTGTTCTCCGGAATTCTTTTATCAGTTTCGCGGGATCGTTGGAAACCTCGGAAAACATGATCGAGGTTGATCCATGTAGTACCGGGAAGAATTCATCAAAGTTCTTTCCCGAACGTTCCAGCGCTTTATGAAGCAAAGTATTCTTAACCACCTTAAGCTGAACATTCTTTTTAAAACAGGTCCTTCGTAACCTGCTTGTTGTTTCGGCATTCAGGGAGGAAATATCCGTCAGGTAAAAGGTATTGGCCCCTTTTAACTGGTCGGCCAGCTCATCGATCAGCTGGTTTTTTTCTTCTTTTTTCATGATCGTTATCTCTCAGATTTCTGTAATTAAGCCGTAACTGATTTCGGGTCAATTTGAATGCTCGGGCTCATGGTACTCGACATATAAATGCTCTTTATGTAGGTACCTTTTGCCGAAGCGGGTTTCAGCTTGACAATGGTGTGTATAAGTTCTTTTGCATTATCCACGATCTTGTCGCAATCAAATGAAACCTTTGCGACCGATGAATGGATAATTCCGAACTTATCGACCTTGAAATCGATTTTCCCGGCTTTTACTTCTTTAACGGCCTTTCCAACCTCCATGGTAACAGTCCCGGTCTTGGGATTGGGCATCAGTCCCCGGGGTCCGAGGATCTTTCCTAATGCACCAACCTTGGCCATAACACTCGGCATGGTGATAATGACATCCACATCGGTCCAACCACCTTTGATTTTATCGATGTACTCATCCAACCCGATGTAATCGGCGCCTGCCTGTTTCGCTTCTTCCTCCTTATCGGGAGTGCAGAGTGCAAGCACGCGAACCACTTTTCCGGTACCATGTGGAAGCGTCACGATACCACGAACCATCTGATTGGCTTTACGGGGATCAACCCCTAAACGAACGTCAATATCAACGGATGAATCAAATTTAGTATTGCTGATCTCTTTGACGAGCGCAGCAGCATCCGCTAACGAATAAACGGTTTTCTTATCGATCTTCGACAAGGCCACCTTCCTCTTTTTTGTCAGCTTTATCATAATTTATAGTTATTAATTGTTGCTTATGAGGTCCTTAAACAACAGGGTTAAAATTTACTTTTTAAATGGAGCAGTCCCGGTAACCGAGATACCCATACTTCTTGCTGTGCCGGCAACCATTCTGATCGCCGATTCAAGAGTAAATGCATTCAGGTCAGGCATTTTATCCTCTGCAATTTTCTGTACCTGTTCCCAGGTAACACTGGCCACTTTATTGCGATTGGGTTCCGCCGATCCCTTCTGAAGCTTGGTGATTTCCATCAACTGGACAGCAACAGGGGGTGTCTTGATGATAAAATCGAATGATTTATCACGGTACACAGTGATAATGACCGGAATGAGTTTTCCGGCTTTATCCTGGGTACGGGCGTTGAACTGTTTGCAAAATTCCATAATATTCACACCCTTGGCTCCCAGGGCTGGTCCTACCGGTGGTGAAGGGTTTGCAGCAGCACCCTTGATTTGCAACTTGATAATTCCACTAACTTCTTTTGCCATTTTTAATTGATTATTGATAACAGATACCTTCGTATCGTAAAACTATTCTTTTTGAACTTGCATAAAACTGAGCTCCAGCGGTGTTTTCCTGCCGAAGATCTTGACCATAACCTTTAATTTCTTTTTCTCTTCATTGATCTCCTCAATCACACCGCTGAAACTGTTGAAAGGCCCGTCGATAACAGTAACCGTTTCACCGATGATAAAAGGAATGTTCATCTCTTCTCCCTGTTCCGAAAGCTCATCAAATTTTCCAAGGATTCTTTTTACTTCAGATGGCCGTAAAGGATGGGCTTCACCTTTTGCGCCAAGGAATCCCAGTACGCCGGGGATATTCCTGATAATATGGGGAATCTCACCAATCAGAGCGGCTTCGATCAGGACATATCCCGGAAAATAGTTCCGTTCCTTGCTTACTTTTTTTCCGTTTCGGATCAGATATATTTTTTCTTTCGGAATGAGCACCTGTGAAATATACTCCTGGAGATTTTGGTTCACAATTTCATTTTCAAGATATTGTTTCACCTTGTTCTCGTTTCCGGAGATGGCCCGCACTACGTACCATTTTTTGGCTATTTCACTCATGCCTGTAATGGGATTGTTGTTGGATGATTTTAAAGTTAAAACAGATAAACCGCCGGTTTCAGAAAAGTTTATAGAATTGGAGGAGAACATTCCGGAAAACTTCGTCCATTGCGAAAACGATGATGGCAATGATCAGAGAAGCCACGGAAACAACAATAGCACTTCCCTGAAGTTCCGACCATGTAGGCCAGGAAACTTTATGCACAAGCTCATCATAGCTTTCTTCGATATAGTTGATAACCTTATTCTTAGCCATTTATCTGATGTTTAGCACGGGTGGTAGGAATCGAACCCACAGCCTACGGTTTTGGAGACCGCCACTCTACCAGTTGAGCTACACCCGTGTGTAATTAAACTTTGTATTTTGCCGGAGCAGCGAAATGGGTTATTAACGCTGATTTCGCTATTTCCCCATTTCGTCATTCCGATATTAATAATTAATCCAGGATTTCAGTAACCTGACCTGCGCCGACCGTACGTCCGCCTTCGCGGATTGCGAAACGGAGTCCTTTATTCATAGCGATTTCAGAGATCAGATCAACCTGAATCGTCAGGTTGTCACCCGGCATACACATTTCAATCCCTTCCGGCAGGTGGATCTCACCGGTAACATCAGTGGTCCGGAAATAGAATTGCGGACGGTACTTGTTATGGAACGGGGTATGACGTCCGCCTTCCTGGGTCTTCAGAATATAGACCTCTGCTTTGAATTTTTTGTGCGGCGTAATGGAACCTGGTTTCGCGATAACCATTCCACGACGGATCTCATCCTTATCGATACCACGGAGGAGTAACCCTGCATTGTCACCGGCTTCTCCTCTGTCGAGGATTTTACGGAACATTTCGACTCCGGTAACGACGGATTTCAGTTTCTCAGCGCCCATTCCGATAATATCGACGGGATCGCCGGTATTGATGACACCGGTTTCAATTCTGCCGGTGGCAACAGTGCCACGACCGGTGATTGAGAATACGTCTTCGACCGGCATAAGGAAAGACTTGTCAACATCACGGACAGGTAACGGGATCCAAGTATCGACAGCTTCCATAAGTTCCATGATCTTTTCAACCCATTTGGGTTCTTTATTAAGTCCGCCAAGGGCTGAACCCTGGATGACCGGAGTGTTGGCTCCGTCAAAACCGTAGAAAGTAAGGAGATCGCGAATCTCCATTTCAACGATTTCAAGAAGTTCCGGATCATCAACACTGTCGCACTTGTTCATGAAAACAACAAGCTTGGGAACACCAACCTGCCGGGCGAGGAGGATATGCTCGCGGGTTTGCGGCATCGGACCGTCGGTAGCGGCAACAACGATGATTGCGCCATCCATCTGGGCAGCTCCCGTAACCATATTCTTGATATAGTCGGCATGTCCGGGGCAGTCAACGTGTGCATAGTGACGGTTTGCGGTCTGATACTCGATATGTGCAGTGTTGATCGTGATTCCACGTGCTTTTTCTTCCGGTGCATTGTCGATCGAATCAAAGGATCTGAATTCAGATAATCCTTTATCTGCCAGCACCAGCGTGATGGCTGCGGTCAACGTGGTTTTGCCATGGTCAATGTGGCCAATGGTACCTACATTGACGTGGGGCTTGGAGCGTTCAAATTTTTCTTTTGCCATGATATTAAAGTTTAATTACAAAGTTTAATTACAATTGATTCTTATTCAATAAAAGAGACGGAAACCGGGAAGATTTCCATCCTCAGAGCCTTTGACCAGAATTGAACTGGTGACCCCTTCCTTACCAAGGAAGTGCTCTACCCCTGAGCTACAAAGGCAATCAGCGTGTGAATCGGGTGTGAGTTGAGGGTGTGAAAATTATATTGTTCTGAGCGGAAGACGGGGCTCGAACCCGCCACCTGAAGCTTGGAAGGCTTCCGCTCTACCAAATGAGCTACTTCCGCGAAACAGAAGGTGAGATGGTGAAATTGTGAAATGGTAAAAATTAATTTGAGTATCTTTTTCACCATATCACCATATCGCCATCTTAACCAGTGGGGAGAGAAGGATTCGAACCTCCGAAGGCTGCGCCAACAGATTTACAGTCTGCCCCATTTGACCGCTCTGGTATCTCCCCGATAATGCTTTACAACTTTTCAAAGAACCTGTACAAGAATCTCAGCCTAAGACTTTTGATGTGCTGAGCCGATGGACGGATTCGAACCGCCGACCAGCTGATTACAAATCAGCTGCTCTACCAGCTGAGCTACATCGGCATTTTATTTTAAAAAAGGACTGCAAAAGTATAAACTTTTTCTAAACTAAACAAGGATTTTCGAAAATAACTTCAAGAAAAACGGCATTTTTTCAAACAAAATCTGTACCGAACTCTGAATGTACACATTATCAGATATTTATAAAAAAGAAAGGAGTGGTTCCATGGAACCACTCCTTTCCAAACGACATTTTGTGTACCTGGTCAGATTCCCCGGACCTTGTCTTTATGTTTTACCAGTTGACGGCGAAGTGCTTCTGCGGCCAGATCGATAGCTCCTTCGAAAGTGGTGGATTCCTTCTTGGCAAAAAGATCGTATCCTTTGATGTTAAGCCTAACTTCTGCGATTTTATTGTCCCGTGTCTCGGAATTCTCCAGTTTTAAGATCACTTCACTGCTGATGACTCCGTCAAAAAATGTTTGAAGCTTATCCAGTTTTTCATTGATAAAAGCTTCCAGCTTTTTATCGGCTTTAAAGTGCACAGAGTTAATTTTTACATTCATTCCTACCTCCTTTTTTATGCCTTTGGATGGGCTTGTTTATATATTCGTTTCAGCTTTTCAATAGTATTATGGGTATAGACCTGGGTTGCAGCGAGACTGGCATGACCCAGAAGCTCTTTGACCGCATTAAGTTCAGCACCTTCATCCAATAACTGTGTGGCAAAGGTGTGTCGTAAAACATGCGGACTTTTTTTCTCTGATGTAGTAACCAGTGATAAATATCTGTTTACGATGCTGTATATGAGTCGTGGATACATCTTCGTTCCTTTATCCGTAAGAAAGAATTGGTCACATCCTTCAAATGTCGTTTTCTTTCCGTCAAGATAGGTATTTAATGTTTCACTGAATTTAGGATTAAACGGAATTAAGCGCTCTTTATTACGTTTACCCAAGACCTTAATTGTTTGATGGGTGAAGTCAATATCCTGTTCTTTAAGGTTCATCAGTTCCGACAAGCGCATCCCGGTCATATAAAACATTTCCAGGATCAAACGGTCTCTCATTCCACTGTAACCCGGTTTAAAATCAATCTGATCAAGAAGTCTTGCCATTTTCTCCTTTTCAACAAATACCGGCAAGCGTTTGGAAGTCTTAGGAGATGTAATCTTTGAGACGGGATTGGTTTCAAGTGCACCTTCTTTAAGACAAAACCTGAAAAATGATTTCAGGGTGGTCAGCTTTCTGCAGACCGATCTGGGTGAAATTTTCTGATCTATCAAACTTACCAACCAGGAACGGATCATAAAATGGCTGATACCGGAGAGTGATTCGGAGCCGTATTGACTTAAAATATACTTAAAAAATTGGTCAAGATCAGTTCGGTAAGCAGTAACGGTGTGGATAGAGTACCGTTTTTCAAATTGGATATGTGCCAGAAAGCGTTCCTTCACCTGAAAACGAGTAAGAAACAATGCCCATCAAAAAATCAATGGATAAATATAGTAATATTTACCCATAAATCAACGCCTGCTGTAAAACTTTTATTTTGCGGCTTCCGCGTCCTGAAGTTTCTGGATATAGATAGCACGGTTTACCGCATCCCGGTTTTTAACCGAGGGTTTGGTGTATTTCTGACGCTCGCGGAGTTCTTTGACCACACCGGTCTTTTCGAATTTACGCTTTAATTTTTTTAACGATCTATCAATGCTTTCGCCTTCTTTAACAGGTACGATAATCATGCTTGGTACTCGCTTTCTTTTAATTGTTAATACTCAATGATGTTTTCAGAAAAAGGACTGCAAAATTACAATCCTTTTTCTTGATTTCCAAATCTTTTTTTATTCTGATGTGACGGTGTATTACAGGTTTTTAAGGATATAATCGGTCATCCTCCTGTAAAGATGAAATGAAGTGTTTTTTCCCGTGTATATTCCATGATTGCTGTTCGGGTAAAATTCAGAATCAAAGTTTTTCCCGGCGGCGACAAGTGCAGTGAACATATCGTAGGAATTCTGGGGATGTACATTGTCGTCGGCCATTCCATGAATCATCAATAGGGTCCCCTTGAACGCTGCAGCATGGTTGACGGGTGAATTGTCCTCGTACCCCGAATTATTCTCAGCTGGGGTCCGCATGAATCGTTCCGTGTAAATATTATCGTAATATTTCCAGTTGGTGACCGGTGCAACCGCAATCCCAAAGCTGAAGTAATCGGCACCACGTGTCAGGCACGAGAGGGTAAGATAGCCCCCGAAACTCCATCCCCACATTCCGATCCTCTTTCCATCCACATAATCCAGAGAGCCAAAATACTTTGCCGCATCCACCTGATCCAGCGTTTCATATTTTCCCAGCTGAAGATAGGTGCATTTTTTAAAAGCCTCTCCGCGGCCTCCGGTTCCGCGATTATCTACCGAAACAACCACAATCCCATTCTGAGCGCAAAGCTGGTTCCAGGCTGAAAAAGTTCCCCAGGCATTCAGCACCGTCTGGGATCCTGGGCCGCCGTATATCGTAAACAACACAGGGTACTTCTTTTTCGGATCGAATTGAAATGGTTTCAAGACAACGCCATTCAACTCTATACCTTCAGATGCCGGGATTTTCACAAATTCAGCCCTGGAAAATTGATAGGATTCCAGGGTCTCGCGCAGCCTTGCATTATCCTGCAACATTCTTATTTCTTTTCCGTCGGCGCTGTTCAGGGTGTAAACCGGAGGAGTATTGATATCTGACCATTTTTGAATATAACAGGAGTAAGTTGCGTTGAAGGCAGCAGAATTGGTACCCGGCTTCTTGGTTAACCTTCTTTTCCCGGAACCATCCAGGTTGACCACATAAACATCCCGGTCCATCGGAGCGTTTTCAGCAGAAGCATAATAGACAAGGCCATGTTCTTCATCGACTCCGTAAAAATCGGTCACTTCCCATTTACCCCGCGTAATCTGACAGATTTCCTTACCCGATGAATCGAAATGATAAATATGCCGGTAACCGTCTTTCTCACTTGAAAGAATAAAACCCCTGTCATTTTTTAAAAATGTCAGATGATCATTAATCTCAATATAATAAGGGTTTGTCTCATGATAGATAACCCTTGTTTTTCCTGATGAAGCTTCGACCAGTATCAGATCCAGGGTATTCTGATGGCGGTTCATCCGGTAAAGGGCAAGAGTTCCGGGATCCTGAGTCCACTTGATCCGCGGAATATAGATATCCTGCACCTTACCCAGATCCACATCGATAACAGAACGGGTTTTCAGGTCAAAAATTTTTATCCCGACCACAGAGTTCGATTCACCGGCTTTTGGATATTTATATTTGTATTGATCGGGGTACAGCTCGCCATAGTATGTCAGCTGATATTCCCTTACCTTGCTTTCATCAAACCGGTAGAATGCAATTTTTGATCCATCTGGCGACCAGCAAAATGCTTTTGAAAATTCAAATTCTTCCTCATATACCCAATCGGTGGCTCCGTTGATAATTTCATTTTGTTTACCATCATTCGTAATCCGATACTCAATGCCACTCCGGTCGGAAGTTTGTTTTCCTCCCATATTCATTAATCCGATCGTGAGGTCTTTAATGAAGAGGTCATTATCCCTGACAAAAGCAATTTTGGATCCATCAGGTGAAAAGGTGGCCAGCCGTTGCTTCCCTTTGTCTGAAACCGGTGCAAGTGTTCCTGTTTTTCTGTTATAAACATAGTACCAGGCTTTGGAAGAACGGCGGTAAATAGGTTCCTCGTCTTTTGCAAACAGCATAAGGTTCTCATCCTCACTGAATTCAAAGCCGGCAAGAGGCAAAGGCAAGGTATCGTCCGCCGGAATCAATTGTCGGGAAGTGACCAGGGTTCCTGCAAAGTTTCCAGTTTCATAATCATAGTAATTCAAACTATCCTTCTTCAACTGACAATAATGAACACCATCGCGCAGTGATTGCATTCCGGCAATGCCTTTTGAAGCAAACTTCCGATTCTTAAAAATATCCTCAAGTGTTATTGGCTTCTTTTCTTCCTGGGCTAACCCGGTGGCCTGGAAAAGCAGTATAAACATTAAACCACAAAATGATGTTACAGAATGTTTCATGATGTCTTTAAATTAAAGAATTTGGTGCGATTTTGCTTTCAAAAATAGATAATAATGTTAAAAATGGTTGATTTTTTCGATATAACTCATGAAACACTGGATAAACTCAGGGTTTGTAAAACCTGGTTTGTTTTAAAAAACTTCTGTTTACGATTTAACATGACTTCCGATTTATGAACGATGAATGAATTTATGAGAAATGAAAATTTTTTATAATTTTGCAGTCCCACGGGATGTTAGCTCAGTTGGTTTAGAGCATCGCCTTGACAGGGCGGGGGTCGTGGGTTCGAATCCCTCACATCCCACCAGGATTCCAAGCGGATCCGGCAGATGCCCCTGAGCGGGCATTTTTTTTTCAAGCCATTCATTTTTCCACACCGGTCGTTTTTCACTCTTTACCCGTCATAAAAGTCGGAAGTGAACTTCCATATGCGATTCATTGAAACCGGCACCGAACATTAAAATCAGGTGACGATTTCCGAAATTTGTACCTTTATCCGCTGATTTTAGAAAACGAAACAAATATTCCGGCTATGAAAATATCATTTTACGGGGCGGTAGGTGGCGTTACGGGTACATCTTATCATTGCGAATCTACAGCAGGTAACATCCTGGTAGATTGCGGCATGTTCCAGGGAGGTAAGGAGGCAGAGAAGGCAAATAAGTCGGCCCCACCGGTCAATTATGAAGATTTATCCGCTATTGTACTTACCCATGCCCATCTGGATCATTGCGGAAGGTTACCCCTTGCGGTCAGGGCAGGTTATAAGGGACCCATTTACGGAACCCCTGCCACCATCGATCTCACGGAACTGATCCTGAAGGATTCACTGAAAGTTCAGAACAGTGACCTTGAAAAATTGAACCGGATGCTGGCCCGTCAGGGAAAACCCGGCGTGGTTGCCTCATTTGACAAGGAGGATGTGGAAGCTGTAATCCGGCAAATGCAGCCAATGCCCTACCACAAGAAGTTTCCGATCACAAAAGGGATGCATATTACAGTTGATGAAGCAGGCCACATCCTGGGATCAGGGAGTATTTTGTTGCAGGTCAAAGAGAAAGGAAGTAATAAAACAGTGATCTTTTCCGGTGATCTTGGCGGACGTGGAATGCCCATCGTGAGAGATCCGGAACCTTTCACTGAGGCGGATATGCTGATCCTGGAGACGACCTATGGCGACAGGGATCACAAACCCCTGGATGATACCCTTGAAGAAGCGGTTGAAATCATCCGGAATGCCATCCAGACGGGTGGAAAGATACTTGTTCCTTCTTTTGCGATCGGCCGCACCCAGGACCTGATTTATTACATGGAGCAAGCATTTATAAAAGGAGAACTTCCAAGGTTTCCCATTTACATCGACAGTCCGATGGCCATTGAAGCCTCCAGAATCTATATGGATCACCCGGAACTTTTTGACGATGAGATGCTGAAGTTCTTAAATTCCGGGGCAATGGAGCGGGATAAAGGTTACATACGGCCGACCCCAACGCCCGAGGAATCAAGGAGGTTAAATGATATTAAAGGTCCTTGTATGATCATCGCGGGATCGGGAATGTGCAACGCAGGAAGGATACAGCACCATTTACGCCACAATCTGTATAGACCCGAAACCTCTGTGTTGATCGTAGGATACCAGGCCGAAGGGACACTGGGGCGTCAACTTGTCGATGGAAGGAGATCTGTCAGAATTTTCGGAGAGACAATCCGGGTCAGGGCTCAGATTCACAAATTGGGAGGATTCAGCGCACATGCAGGACAAACCGAATTGCTCAAATGGTTCAATGCCATTGCGCCTGCCCGTCCCAGAGTCGTTCTGACCCACGGTGAAGATCACGCCAGAGAGGTTTTTGCTGATCTGATCCGGCATCGTTACGGGCTCAAACCCATCTTGCCCATGTACGGAGAGACCATTTTATTATAGGCATGCTATAACATGAAAATAATGGTTCCGGGCTCAACGCTTTTATTAACTTCGTGTTCCAAACAAAGGACAAAATGCAAAACTGGCTGAGGCGCACTAAAATAGTGGCTACTCTAGGACCGGCGACATCGACGCCGGAGATGATCCGTATTCTTATTGAAAACGGCATGGATGTAGCACGTTTAAATTTTTCTCACGGAAGTTATGAAAGTCATGCCAGGGTCATCAGTCACCTGAGAGCCATTTCAGGGGAGTTAAACAAACCGGTTACCATTCTCCAGGATCTTCAGGGGCCCAAGATCAGGGTAGGTATCTTACCCCAGGGAAAGATTGAACTGACGCTGGGAACACGGATCAGGCTCGTACCGGTTGGGGATTACGACCAGAGCCCTGATTCTGTTCCGATCGATTATCCTTTTCTCTTTGCTGAAGCGCTGCCAGGAATGCAGGTATTGCTTGCGGACGGCCTTTTTGAACTCAGGGTGGAGGAGATCGTTGACCGGAATGTGATCTGCAGCGTCACCGAAGGAGGCGTTCTGACAGACCGGAAAGGAGTCAATTTCCCGAATCTGAATTTAAGATTACCAGCCATGACCGATAAGGACATCCAGGATCTCGAATTCGGACTCAGCCAGGATGTGGATTGGATTTCGCTCAGTTTCGTGAGGACGGCCGAAGATGTTCTGATTCTCCGCAAACATATCACCGATAAAGGTTTCATAAAGCCCATTATTGCAAAGATCGAAAAACCACAGGCCATCGACCACCTTGAGGAGATCGTGGGGGTGGTCGACGGGATCATGGTAGCGAGGGGCGATCTCGGAGTTGAAATAAGTCCGGAGCGGGTACCCATGCTTCAGAAACAGATCATCGGGTTGTGTAACCAAAAAGGAAAGACTGTCATCACCGCGACACAGATGCTCGAAAGTATGATCCATGAGCCGCGGCCAACCCGCGCTGAAGCAAGCGATGTGGCAAATGCCATAATCGATGGTACCGATGCCATTATGCTCTCCGGAGAGACAGCCATGGGAGCTTTCCCGGGGAAGGCAGTGGAAATGATGGCGCGGATTGCCCGGGAAGTGGAAGAAAAAATTGATTTCAGGACTTATCCTCCTGATGACCACACTGAAATCACGGCGCTCAGCCGGTCGGCAAACCAGATCGCCAAGGTCATGAATCCGGCTTGTATTGTTGTTCTCACGGCTAGCGGAAGAAGTGCCCAGTTTGTCGCCTCCGAGAAGCCTGTCGTTCCAATTTACGCACTCACCGCGCACCGGAATGTTTATCACGCCCTTAACCTGTTGTGGGGGATCCGACCCATCCTTATCGAGGACCACCCGGACAGTTTCGAAGAGATGGTTTCAGTAACGGAGCAGAATCTCCTTACCCGAAATCTGATTACCCCCGGCGATAAAATTATCCTACTTGGGGGGGTACCGGCGCACAAGCCGGGAGGCACCAATTTTATTAAGATACACACAATCAGATAATTCCTGGTAAACTCCGGAACATGACCCATTGACGAACAGCAAAAAATCAAAAAATCAGCACCATGAAAAAGATGAAGATGACCTTATTGCTTCTAATTGCAGTATTGTTTTTTATCCCCTCCCTAAACCAGGCCCAATCAACCAATGCAAAATCACCCCAGACTGCATCCTCTGTTCTTCAGAATTCCTGGCCTAAGGAGATCCGGTATGATCAAGGAAAACTTTTGCTTTATCAGCCCCAACCTGATTCACTGACCGGGAATAAGCTCTACGTCAGGTCTGCTGTCCAGATATCGAGGAACGGAGCGACTCCGGTTTTTGGTGCAGTATGGATCATGACAACCATCAGTTCGGACAGAGAAACCCGACAGATCACCCTGCTGGATGCTAAGGTGCTGAACACGCGATTCCCTGGTCAGGATACGGTTAAAAAAGAGGTTACAGCCAAATTCAAAGCCCTTCTGGAACGGGAAATCCCTAAATGGACGTTCCAAATGACGATGGACGAGCTTACAGCGACCTTAAAAGATGGTTCCTCCACCCCAAATAAGGCAGAGCATTTCAACGATACGCCACCTGAAATAATATTCATGACGGAGCCTTCAGTATTGATCCTTTTTGAAGGTGATCCAGTTTTCAAACCCACCGACAATAAGAATATTGAGTACGCGATTAATACACCCTTCACGGTAGTCAAGTATCTTGTCGATAAACATTTCTATTTCTACGGTGGCACATCCTGGTACAAGACCAATGATGTTATAAAAAGTGCCTGGTCGGTTGTGACTGATCTTCCCGCTGATCTGAAGAAGCTGCAAAAAGAGCTTCAGAAAAAAGCCGCGCAGGGTGATTCAGCAATTGCTTCATCCTCAGGAAAGCAGGGCACCACGCAAAATAGTTCTGTTCGGATAGTGGTACGGACTCATCCTGCAGAGTTGCTGCAGTCGAACGGTGCACCCTCTTTTTCACCGATCAGCGGAACCCAGTTATTATATATGACCAATACCGACAACAATATTTTCATGGCCATTGATTCCCAGCTCTATTACGTTCTGATTTCAGGCAGGTGGTATCAGGCCCGGGCAATGACAGGTCCCTGGTCGTATCTTGCACCGGATAAATTGCCTTCAGATTTTGCCAAAATCCCTGAAGGGTCTGAGAAAGACATTGTACTGGCATCCGTTCCGGGTACACCGGCTGCCCGCGAAGCCATCATGGATGCCCAGATACCCCAGACTGCTGCGGTTGATCGCAAAACTGCAACCTGCTCGGTGAAATACGACGGGGATCCAAAATTTGAGCAAATCAAA
Source organism: Bacteroidales bacterium (assembly GCA_028706295.1). GTDB lineage: Bacteria > Bacteroidota > Bacteroidia > Bacteroidales > FEN-979 > CAIVAT01. Next base: position 51,310 of record JAQWBQ010000004.1, on the reverse strand, counting down.
GGTACTTTACTTTACCGGGCAGTCAACACAAATTCGACCGTAATTCTCTCCAATAAAACCTATTATGTTTGTGAGAATGCAGTTTGGTTTACCGGAAAGACACCTACCGGACCATGGAGTGTCGCGACGGAAATTCCTGCGGAAATACAGAAAATTCCACCTGATGACCCGGCATACAATGTGAAATATGTATATATCTATGAAGTTCAGCCCACTGTGGTTTATATGGGATATCTGCCCGGTTACATGGGGTGTTACGTTTACGGGCCGACCATTGTTTACGGCACAGGTTATTATTATCCCGGATGGTACGGTCCTTATTATTATCCCCGGCCGGTGACCTGGGGGTTCTCCATGAACTATAATCCCTGGACCGGTTGGAGTATCGGGTTTGGTGTATCCTTCGGATGTTTTCATGTCGGGTTTGGAGGCCCCATGTATTACGGCGGATGGTGGGGACCTCCCATGTACCATCCTCCTTATGCCATGCATTACAATCATTATTACGGGCACGGACCTGTTTATGTGCGGAATACGAATGTCAACATCAATGTGAACAATTACAACAGGAACACCTTTAACCAGACGAATATCTATAACCAACGGCAGGGAATGCAGCCGGTGAACCAGTCTTCTTCAAGGAACCCGGGAAATACTGACCCTGCCGGACGCACTTCCAATCAAAATATGGAAAAACCACCAACCGGCGGTCGGACTGCAGGAGGATCAGGCACATCCGTTCAGGGAAAGCAGGGCCAGATGGCTCCAACAGCAAAGGATACCCGGAATAATGTATACACCGACGGAGATGGAAATGTTTACCGAAAAAATGGCAAGGACTGGGAACAGCACGACGGAAAGAGCTGGAAGCCTGCTGATCCATCATCCCCGACAGGAAAGCAGAACACACGTACCAAGCCTACGTCAGCCACTGGGAATCCGGGGCAGTCAGCGCAGGGAGGAGGACAGGGTAATTTTGACCGGAAACAGATGGATCAGCAATTGCAACAGCGGGATCGTGGTTCTCAGCGTGAGATGAACAACAAAAACGTTCAACAAAGTCGCGGCAGCATCAACAGGGGATCCGGAGGCGGCGGAAAAAGCGGAAGGAGATAAATCACATATTCAGCATTTGCTTCAGAATCTTGTATCCCGTTGTCGATGCCCTTAGCTTTGCTCCCTGTTTCATCAGAACTGCATAGTTTTCCTTGTCGTAATATTCAATCCGGTCGATGAACTGTACGTTTACGATGTAGGAACGGTGAATCCGGATAAACCTTGAAGGATCGAGGTGGGCTTCGAAATATTTCATCGTTTTTTCCTTCAGGTGCCTGGAATCTTTTGTATGAAGCATCACGTAATCACCTTCTGCTTCAAGGTATACGATATCCTCAATCGGGATCACACTTACTTTGTGCCTTGATTTTACTGCGATCCGATGCAGATATTCAGGGTTTTCATCGAGGGTTTTCACAAGTTTCTGAACTGGAGCCGGGGTATTCTGACCCGATCCGATTATGGCAATGGCTTTCTGAAGCGCCTGGGCAAACCGATCTTTCGAATAAGGCTTCAGCAGATAATCAATGGCATTCATTTCAAAAGCTTTGATTGCATATTGATCATAAGCTGTACTGAAGATTATCTGGGTCGGTTGGTCAAGTAGTTCCAGTAGTTCGAGACCGGTAAGTTTGGGCATTTGAACATCAAGGAAAACCAGATCGGGTTTAAGTTCCTGGATTCCTTTCAGTCCGGTAAAGCCATCTGCAAATTCACCGATAATCTCTATCTCTTCAAAGTCTTTCAGATAATATTTAATGACCTCCCGTGCGGGTTGTTCATCATCAATTAAAATGGTTCGGATACTCATGTTTTATGGTTTTTTTCAATATAGTCCGATGAGGGGATGCTTAACAGAACTATAAATCTGGTACCCTCAACGTGTGTTTTCAGTAATTGATCATTTTTATAGAGAAGTCTGAGTCTTTCCCGGATGTTATTCAATCCCAGACCGGTTCCCTTTCGGGCACGTGCCTCCGGGTCAAAATCATTGACAATTTTCAATTCGAGAAATCCATCTTTGTACTCACAATCCATTTCAATATTTACCTGTTCGGTGCTTTCATAAACACCATGTTTTATTGCATTTTCAAACAGGGGCTGAAGGAGCATTACCGGAATCTGATGTCCGGAACAGACCTCTTTTTCAAGTTGGAAAGAAAAATTCAGTTTATCCCCGAATCTGACTTTTTCTATCTCAAGGTATCTTCGGATATTGGAAATTTCATTTTCGAGAGAGGTAAAGGTTCCGGCGCCTTTCGACACGGAATACCTCAGAAAATCAGAAAGTTTAATGACCATTTCGCGCGCTTTGGCAGGATCGGTAATAGTAAGAGAACTGATTGAATTGAGGCTGTTAAACAAGAAATGGGGATTGATCTGCGATTTCAGCATGGTTAGTTCAGTCTCTTTCAACACTTCGCGAAGCCGGGATTCGACTTTGATCTTTTCCTGCAGGTTCACCTGATAAATATAAAGGTAGTAGATCAGTGCGATTACAACGTAATAGATACTTCCCGTGAAAATCTTATTGGGAATGGAGTTCAGCAGTAATTCTCCATAAACTTTGTTATTGCCAAAAACTGCGTTCAGGATGGTAATTGAAAGCCCGATCCATACCACGAGGGTCAGCGTCAGGAAGGCGACATGATTAAAAACGACATTCCAGATATTCTTTTTATCGGGCACTGAATAGCGTACCACGAACCACATGGAAATTCCGATGATACAAAAAAACAGATTATTAACCAGTGTATCACCAATGGTTATTTCAATGGGGAAAAGGTATACGAAATAAAAAACAGAAAAGTGGACTCCCATGATGAGAGCCCACAAACCAAAATAAACGGAAACGGATCTTTTATTAATAAAAACAGGATGTTGCATGGGTTTCCTGTCGGTTTATCAGAAATTCTTAATTTCTCCACCTCCAAAAATGGTACTTCCTTTTATGATCAGAATCCGCGAGGAATCTGATGCTTCACGGATATAAGCCCGTTTATCAGAAAATCCACCCAGTATGGAGGTCATTTTAGACTGTATTTTCCAGTCAGCCGGCACGATCAGTGTAACACCGCCAAAAATAGCGTTGATTTCCAATTCACTTACACCCTCGGCCAGGGTTGATTGTGAAAGATCCACTTCTGAACCTCCAAAGATGCAATTGATATGACCACCGCGAAAAACCTGGTGCATGAAGCGTTGCTTACCGCCGTTGAAAATATTTTCTTCGTGGATATAACCCTCATCCAGGGATCCGGATTCAATATTTTTCTTTGGAGATCTCCACTGTTGGTGCGGGATCCTGCGTGTAAGGATCAAAACACCGATGGCGATCAGGAGCACCGGCCAGAAAAGGTGCCAAACATTAAAGGAGAGATCGAAAATACGGGGAATGATAAAAATGGTTCCAATCAGAATCAGGATGGTACCGGGAGTCCGGCTTTCGCTGTTCAGCAGGCTGATAATTCCGATACCGATCAACAACATTTGCCATGAAAAAATCACATGTTTGAAATCCCAGGGCAGAATGCCGGTATTCACTAAAAGCAAAAGAAAGCCAAATACGATGACAATAACGCCCAGCGTATATTTTTTCATATTCCGGCTTGTATCGTTTTTTACATCATTGGGGTCCATGGTAATTGGTATTTAAAATTAACTGACAGGCAAAAATAACACGTTGCCGGTGCCGGAGAAAATAATTTATCGATAGAAACCGAAAAAAAACCGATAAACAGAGAATGAGGCTGTTGATTCGCGAACTCATAGATTTACCATATCCATTTTCCTAAAAGATTTCCTGCGCCTGGAGGTACATTCCCAAGGATTGCTGTCCCAACCCGAAATCGATCAGAATGTTAGTCCGGTCATTCTTGCCTACCATGATTCTAAATCCAAATCCACATCCGACTTTCAGGTAGCCGAAAAGCGGAACTTTCATATCACGGTTTGAGGCGGTTGTGACGTTGGCAAACAGCACCCCTCCGAAAATACGCGAACAGCGGGATATTGGAAACCGGTATTCGGCCTCACCGTATATAAAATCATCGCCGCGCCATCTGCCCTGGACATATCCCCTGCCCGAAGAATTCATCTGATCGAATCCGTTTGACATCAGATTCAGGTAAGGGGTGCTCCCCGATAGTTTAAAACTGCCGAAAAACCAAAATGCAAGCAGGTGACGTGGCATCTTTTCTGAAAGTCCGATATAGGTCCTGAATTCTGTCCACAAGCGGGTTCCGTCTTTCGTGCTGCCAATTTCCGTAAAATTTGCAAGATACTGTACATTGACATAGATTCCCTTATAGGCATTGATGATATTATCGCGTGAATCATATGCAAAATTGAGGCTCAACCCACTGGACGTATATTGGGTCGGATTATAACCGTGGTTCATGGAGTAGGAATAATGAGGAGTTATGCGGGTCTGGTATTCACCAAGGATGAGGTTTTCATCACGGATGTCGTAATAGTCATCAAAATGGTAACCCAGTCCGAAATAGTAATACCGGGCAATCTCTCTGAATAGAATATTATGAAATTTAATCCAGTTGTATTTCATGGGGAAGGAACCTCCAGCGTAAACCGATTCTGCAGGCTGATAAATCACAAGTCCCGGAATTTCAGGGATATTGGCTGAAGGACCTGTCCCGAGGCCGTAGGTTGGATTATTGAAAATGTACCATCTCCAGTCGGATTTAATAAACCACTTGTTACGGCTCAGGAACATATTTGACCGTACCTGGAAGATAAGCTGCCGTTCCGTAGTCCAGGTTAGTTGTACCGAACCGGCCGATAAATTGGTGGCAGGGTTTTTCCCCATGGGCCATGACAAAGAAGCACCTGCTCCAAGCTGGAATCCAGTTCCCGGTGAATATCCGATGATGGGGATCATGATGGCACGCACTTTCCGTGAAGGAATCTGGGTGCTGATCTTTTTTTGAGGGAATAAAACATCAAAGATATCCTTTTGATAGCAGGAGTCGGGGGCTGAAACGGAATCGGTTACCTGCCGGGATTCCATATTGAGGGCGTGTGATGAGAAGGTCCATCCCACGGATAAGTAAAGGAACAGAGAACAAAAAAAAACAATGCGCATCTTGCCTCAAAAGTAATAAATTAATCGGTTTTCTTTAGTTTTGCATCGGCTTAAGCAATGAAAATAGACTTTTTCAAATATCATGGCGCCGGGAATGATTTCATCATCATCGACAACCGGTTTACCGGCTGGATTCCCGGACTAAAAACGATCGCCCGTTTATGTGACCGGCATCTCGGCATCGGCGCCGACGGGTTCATGCTGCTTTCGGAAGAGAGAGGCTATGACTTCGGTATGACCTATTTCAATTCCGATGGAAGGGAAAGTACTCTGTGTGGTAACGGGGGACGGTGTATTGCCGCCTTTGCGCATTTTATTAAAATTGCCGGTGACCGCATCCGGTTTCACGCAATCGACGGAGAACACATTGCTGTTTTGCAATCCCCGTCAGAATACGGCCCGGAGGTACAGGTTCATCTCCGGATGTCGGATCCATCGCCTGTAGTGAGCTATTCCGACGGATTTTTCACCGATACCGGCTCACCCCATTTTGTCGTTCCAGTATCAGGGGTATCTGATATCAAGGTTTTCGAGGCGGGCCAAAGTCTGAGGAATGATCCTCGATTTTTACCGGGTGGAACAAATGTGGATTTTGCAGAGATCCGAAATGACCATTTGTTTGTCAGGACTTACGAACGGGGTGTTGAAAACGAGACGCTATCCTGTGGCACCGGCGTCACTGCTTCAGCCATCGTTGCAGCGACTCTCAATCCCCTGAACAGCGGGAGATACCGGGTAACGACGCTTGGTGGGGAATTGTCGGTAAGGTTCTCCAGAACGGATTCGGGTTTCAGTGAGGTATGGCTGGAGGGTCCGGCAAGGTTTGTTTTCACGGGATCATTCGAAACAGAGCATCTCGAAGAATTTGACACACTTGCACCGGAAACCTAAATCACCCAAAGATGAAAAAACCTTTACTGAAAGGTGATCTTGTTACGTTAAGAGCGCCGGAGCCCGCCGATATTGAAATCCTGTACAACTGGGAAAATGACCCTTCGGTATGGGATTACAGCAATACCCTGATTCCCTTTTCCCGGTTTCAGATTGAGGAATATATTCTGGCCTCCGGTCAGGATATCTTTTCAACCCGTCAACTCAGGCTCATGATCGATTTTCCAAACGAAGTGGGTATGCCAACACCAATCGGAACGCTGGATATTTTCGAATTTGATCCCGTAAACCAGCGGGCCGGAGTGGGAATATTAATCTGCAAACCACACCGTGAAAAGGGATGTGCATTCGATGCCTTATCGGTTCTGATCCGGTATGCATTCACAAAACTCCCGTTACATCAACTCTTTTGCAACATTGCTGAAGATAATGAGGCCAGTATCCGGTTATTTGAGAAGGCAGGATTTAAAAAATGCGGTATGCGAAAGGATTGGATCAGAAGGGAACAAGGTTGGGCCAATGAGATCCAGTTTCAATTGATCCGTGAGGAACATGCGTATGACGACCATTGACCGCAACCACCCTGAACGGTCCCGATTGCCAAGGCTGGGTCCGATTATTCTGGTTCTCACCACTGTTTTGGTGGTACTTATTTCGGCAATACATTTTTACTACCGGACATTTACACCGGTCATTCGTTTGCAGGGGAAAAAAGAGGCATTTATCCATATTCCCAGCGGATCCGGTTTCAGGGATGTTATCAGGTTGCTACAGGATGAGGGCAAGTTGAAGTCGCCCGGAAATTTCCGGTGGCTGGCGGAGCGAAAACATTATGTAACCAGAGTAAAACCTGGAAAATACCGGTTGCGGGATGGAATGACCAATAACGAGTTGGTCAACATGCTCCGGTCAGGGAAGCAAACCCCGGTCCGGATCACGATTCAGAATATCCGAACCCCGATGGATCTTGCCGGCCGGATTGGCAGGCAACTGGAGTGTGACTCTATTGAACTGGCGTCGGTTTTCAGCAATAATGAGTTGCTTGCAGGCTACGGCGTAACACCTGCAACAGTTTTTGCTCTGATCATCCCCGACAGCTATGAATTCTGGTGGACGACCACAGCTTCTCAATTTCTGGCGCGAATGAAAAGGGAGCAGGAACGATTCTGGAGGAAACAACGGAAAATGCAGGCCGACTCCCTGCGAATGACCATATCCGAAATTGTAACACTTGCTTCGATTGTGGAGAAGGAATCCAACAGGAATGAAGAAAAACCAATCATTGCCGGGGTTTATCTCAACCGGCTTCATCGGGGTATACCCTTGCAAGCTGACCCGACTGTAATCTTTGCCTGGAAGGATTATTCGATAAAACGGATATTAAAGCGTCACACTGAAATTTCCTCACCCTACAATACCTACAGGTTTGCCGGACTCCCTCCCGGTCCGATATGCCTGCCGTCGGTTGCATCGATCGATGCGGTGCTCCGACCTGACAAACATGACTACCTTTACTTTTGTGCCCGGGAAGATCTGTTGGGATACCATCGTTTTGCACGTACCCTCGACGAGCATCTTCAGAATGCAAGGAGGTATCAAAAAGCACTCAACAATCTGAAAATTTTCTGAGCTGAAACATCGGTGTTCAGGTAACCCGGTTCAAAAGGGAAATGGGGACAAAGAAATTCCGGGTTCCGGGAAAAGAATTTCCTGCGGGAACATGCGGATTAAAATGAAATGATTTATCTTTACTCTTTTATTTCCTATGTCAGATCAAAATGAACCTGCCCGTACCGCTGCTCCCGGTAAGGACATAATTCAGCAACCCAGACAAAATCTGCCCAATGCCAACATGGTACTGATTCTTGGAATTGCTTCCATTTTACTTTGTTGGTGGCATTTTATCTCTTTTGTCGGCATCATACTGGCCATTGTGGCCCTGGTACTGGCCAACAAGGAGACCCGGATTTATTACCAGTATCCGGGTGTTTACAGCGAGAGTTCATTGAATAATGTTAAGACCGGAAGGATCTGTGCATTGATCGGATTAATCATATCCCTGATCATTTTTGCTTTTGTGATTTTACTGGCGATTGGCCTCATTGCCAGTCTGCCCTTTTGGGGAATGATACGCTAAGATGAAAGTATTACCTGTACCGCTGATTCGCCAGGCTGACGAATACACGATAAAAAATGAACCGATCGCCGACATCGACTTGATGGAGCGGGCGTCGACGGCTTGTTTTCAATGGATCAAATCGAATTTTTCAACCGAAATTCCGATTCAGGTTTTTTGCGGAACCGGAAACAATGGCGGTGACGGGTTTGCCATTTCCCGAATGCTCCTGCAATCGGGTTATTTGCTTAAGGTATTCATAACAGGCCCTTTGGACCGGATGACTCCATCGTGCAGGACCAATTTCAACAGAATACCGGATGGAATCTGTCATTTTCTAACTGCTCTCGAATCCCTTCCGCTTCCTGAACCTAACGGTATCATCCTGGACGCCCTCATTGGAAGCGGGTTATCAAAGCCAGTTGAGGGGTTTACGGAAAAGATTATTCATCATATCAATTCAACGGCCGTACCGGTAATTTCCATCGATGTACCATCCGGACTTTTTTGCGATACATCAATGCGTGATTTTAAGGATCCTGCGGTCATCCGGGCAACATACACCCTGTCGTTTGCTCCGCCGAAACTGGCTTTTTTCTTCCCTGAAAACGATTCATTTGTCGGGCATTGGGAACTTTTTGATATCGGGATTCATCCAACTTTTCTGAATGAGGCGCCGGTAACGAATTATATGACGGAAGTCCGGGACGTCAGGCTTATCCTTCGCCGGAGGGGTAAGTTTTGTCATAAAGGAAATTTTGGGCATGCGTTGCTTATCAGCGGTTCAACCGGAAAGATGGGGGCGGCGGTTCTTGCAGCCGGCGCCTGTTTGAGATCGGGGGCCGGCCTGGTAACGGTTCACGTTCCATCCGGTGGTACCGGTATTATTCAGACCGCCATTCCCGAAGCCATGTTGTCGGTTGATGCTGCGAAGGATCATTTCAGCACGGTACCCGATTTGTCAGCTTTTCAGGCTATCGGCGTTGGTCCGGGAATCGGCACGGATGAACAGAGCGCCCGTGCGCTCAAACTGCTGATTCAGGAGAGCGCCGTCCCGACTGTTTTTGATGCCGACGCACTCAACATACTTTCCAGGAACAAGACCTGGCTGGGTTTTCTCCGGCCCGGATCGGTGATCACACCACATCCAAAGGAATTCGAGCGGCTTGCAGGAGCATCTGCAAACCATTTTGAACGACAGCAGCTACAACGTGATTTTTCTGTCAAGTTTCAATGTTTTGTTGTTCTGAAAGGAGCCCATACTGCCATTACAACCCCTGAAGGAAATTGCTTTTTCAATTCAACCGGAAATCCGGGCATGGCCACAGGAGGTTCGGGAGATGTGCTGACCGGAATGATCACGGGATTGTTGGCGCAGGGATACCCGGGATCTGAAGCTTGCCGGCTGGCTGTCTATCTTCATGGACTTGCGGGTGATCTGGCATTACAGCAGGAAGGGTTTGAAGCATTGATTGCAAGCGATATCATTAAAAACACAGGTAAAGCATTTCAATTTCTATATGGAAAATTTTGAAAAAGACCGTCTGGTCAACATGGTCATTGCGCCTTACATGCAAAAAGCAACCGCACTCCGCGGCGTAAAAAGGCATGTTGGTGGTAATCAATTCCGACACGCCCTGGGAACGTTTGCAATTCTTCTTGATTACCATTACGTGGACCCCGTATTGTTAAAATCGTCGGTGATTCATGATCTTTTCGAGGATGTCAAGTGCACATCTTACGATGAGATCAGGTCGCTCGATTCAGATGGGCAAAGGGTTCTTGATCTGGTGTTGGAGGTAAGCCGGCGGACCACAGAGTCGAAGGATGATTTTCTAAAACGAATTTTAACTGAAGGATCTGAAAATGCGAAGATTTTAAAGTGTGCCGACCGGATCAGCAATCTTACCGATCTGCATCCTGATATTTTCGATAAGGAATTCATCAAAAAGTACATCGCAGAGACAAAAAAATGGGTAATTCCCATGGCTGAGCAGGTCAACAAGGATATGCTTTTTGAGTTGGAAGATCTGATCCGACGCCGGGAAGGCAACCTCAGGTTTTCCTCTTCCATCTTCCCGTTGCACCGGAAAACCGATTAATTGACGCTGATCTCCCCGATGATATCGGATTCCACTTTCAGGTTGTCGATAATAAAATTCTGACGTTCAGGAGTGTTTTTACCCATGTAAAAGTTCAATACATCGAGCACGGCAGAGTCGCGGTTCAGAATTACCGGATCAAGCCGGATGTCTTTTGAAATAAAATGGTGGAACTCATCGGGTGATATCTCGCCCAGACCTTTAAAACGGGTGATTTCCGGATTTAAACCCAGTTTTTCCAGGGCGGTCTTCTTTTCATCTTCCGTGTAGCAATAAATTGTTTTCTGTTTGTTTCTGACACGGAATAAGGGAGTCTGAAGGATGAAAAGATGTCCGCTCCGAACCAGGTCAGGATAAAACTGCAGAAAAAAGGTGAGAAGTAAAAGCCGGATGTGCATTCCGTCGACATCGGCATCTGTGGCAATCACCACGTAGTTATACCGCAGGTTTTCGAGACCTTCTTCGACATTCAGGGCAGACTGAAGCAGGTTGAACTCTTCATTTTCATAAACCACCCTTTTACTCAATCCGTAAACATTGAGGGGTTTGCCTTTCAGGCTGAAGACGGCCTGGGTATTTACATCGCGGGCCTTGGTGATGGAACCGCTTGCCGAATCGCCTTCGGTGATAAAGATCGTAGATTCCAGCCTGCGGTCATCATGGTTGTTATAATGTATGCGGCAATCCCTGAGCTTTTTATTATGAAGGCTGACTTTTTTGACACTCTCCTTTGCTATCTTTTTTATGTTGGCCCATTCCTTACGTTCCTTCTCGCTCTGCATAATTTTTCGAAGCAGGGCGTCGGCCGTCTCCGGATTCATATGAAGGTAGTCGTCGAGTTGTTTTTTGACGAAATCCATCACATAGTTCCGAATGGTGATTCCGTCGGGTTCCATGTGCACGGAACCCAGTTTTGTTTTGGTTTGGGATTCGAATACCGGATCCTGAACTTTAATGCTGAGTGAGGCAACGAGTGAGGCACGGATATCGTTGGTTTCGAAATCTTTTTTGAAAAATTCGCGGATGGTTTTCACCAGGGCTTCGCGGAAGGCGGCCTGGTGGGTGCCTCCCTGTGTTGTGTGCTGGCCATTGACGAAGGAGTAGTACTCCTCGCCATACATCTCACAATGGGTGAATGCACATTCAAAGTCGTTGTCGCGCAGATGGATAACCGGGTAGAGTTTGGGTGTATCGATATAACTGTTCAGCAGGTCGAGCAGCCCGTTCTGTGCATGAAATCGCTCCCCGTTAAAAATAATGGTCATTCCGTTGTTTAGAAACACATAGTTCCAAAGCATCTTCTGCACGTACTCCGGGATAAAATGATATTTCCCGAATACCTCTTCATCGGGGATAAATGTCACCATGGTACCCGGGCGGAGTTCGCTCGGTTTCTCCGGTTCATCGTTGGTCAGGTCACCCCTGCTGAATTCAACGATATGGGTTCTTCCTTCCCGGATTGACTGAACTTTAAAGTACGAGGAGAGTGCATTCACGGCTTTGGATCCCACACCATTCAATCCGACGGCTTTTTTAAACACCGTTGAATCGTATTTGGCGCCCGTGTTGATACGGGATACGCAGTCAACCAGTTTTCCCAGGGGAATTCCGCGTCCAAAATCACGCACGCAAACGGTTTGTTCTTTTATGGTGATTTCAATAATCCTGCCATAACCCATCACGAACTCATCGATAGAATTGTCGATGGTCTCTTTGATCATAACATAGATCCCATCATCGGGCGAAGAACCGTCACCCAGTTTACCGATGTACATCCCGGGCCTGAGCCGGATGTGTTCACTCCATTCAAGTGACCGGATGCTCTCGTCAGAATAAGCAACTTCATTTCCCATGACCGGATCCATATTTTGCGCAAAGATACAGGAACGGTGCAAGCCGGAAATTGCTTCCACCTTAATTTTTTAATCAAGTTTTCCACAAGTAGTGATGATTCACCGGAAGGTAAATTCACTTGTTTTTCACCATTGCATTCCGAAGTTCGCCAACAAACTCCGATACTTCAACTTTTTTCAGAAGTAAGTCGGATGGTTTCAGTTTTGCTAATCTGACAAAGACCAGGAGTTGATACAGGGTTGCTGCAGTATAAGAGACACTGGCCGCGATCCCGGCACCTGCAAGCCCCCAGGCGGGTATCAGCAACCATCCCAAAACACAGGTAAAAACAAAGCCGGTCGCCGAACTGATTGTATTGTGGTATGGTTTGTTGATCCCTGAAAAAAAGCCGCTGAGGATCATGGAAACGCTCAGGATGATGATCCCGAATGACAATGAAACAATAATCACTTTCAACCCGGCAAACTGATGCGTGAAGATCGCCTGGAAAAAGGAATCAGGTATCAACAGTAAAAGGACCATAGCTCCGGTGGTCACGATTCCGGCGATTTTTGTCAGGATCAGGGTGATTTTCACCGACCGGCCGAAGTCAGGTTCATTGCTCAATCTTGAAAATTGCACCGTTGAAATGCTTCTGCTGATAATCCAAAGTCCTTCGGCAAGGGCCATCCCGACGGATAAAATACCCACGGCGGCCCTGCCTAAAAACAGATCTGCAAATTTGAGGCTCAGGCGGTAGTTAAAAGTCTGAAATATATTGGCAACCTGAACAAAGGAACCAAACTTCAGAATATTGCGGAACAAGGACTTCCGGGAAGAAACCGGCTTTCGCCCGGCCAGCGGCATAAAAAAACGGATTCCTGCAAAAAAAGTCACCAGCCACGAAATACCCATGGCAAATATATAGGCCCCGACTTCCCGGTAGTTCAGGAACAGGGTGAAAAACATCAGGATCAGCACCAGGAGGGCTACCTGAAGCAAACTCAGGTAGTTGAACTGTTTCACCTTTTCAAGACCCAACATGAGGTTAAAATTCACGGATGTGCAGGAGATGATCACAGTGAGCAAAAAAACTTCCGGAAGAAAGTTTCCGGGGATCAGTTCGAAAGCCGGATTGATCCTGGCAAGCAGCCATAATAAAACGATTCCGAGCAAACTGATAGCCACATTCCAAATGTAGGCCGGAAAAAGAAGCGGACCGACACCCACGCGGGGGGCATAATAGATCAATGCTGCACCACTGAAAAAATTGGTCAGAAGCTGCAGGATGGCAATAGAAAAAACGATCAGACTGATGGTTCCCACATTCTCGGGGCCAAGGAGTCTGGCATTCAGGATCCAGACCAGGAAGGTAATGGCTGCGACGATCGTCCTGGTCCCTATGGTACCGAGAATTTTATCACGCATTTTCCGAATAATCCTTTTTTAGTTTTTCACTCATCTGGCTCATAAAAAAGAACCGGTTGATCCGGTATTTTTTACCGTCGATCAGGGTAAAGTTCCCGACACCGGAAAGGGTATGTAAACCTTTGTCGAACGAAGTGCCTTTAACCGGGCTGATCCGGTTGACGATCTCTTCGGTAAATTCATCGGGTGTGAGCCTTACGATCCTGTTGATCACGATACTGCCTCCATAGGTCAGCGAACAATCCTGTGCCGGGCGGTAAAGATTCCCCTCATAATAAAAAGGGAAGCCCCCCGGTCTGGCCGAACGGATATCGATTTTAACCGGATTACGAAGGTGCGGCAGAAAGGGGCCTGTGATTTTCTCAGCGTAATAGACGAAAAGATGGGTTGTGGAGAATTTCTTGGTCGTAAACAAGAGCCACCACAGTCCATTGTGGGAAAATATGGTGGGATCAACCGCTTCAATACCTGACAGGAGCACAGTTTCTTCCATGAAAGCCTCTTCGGAGTAATTACGCCTGTAGAGTACAATTTGGGCAGCACGATACGACTCGGGAATGCAGTATATATTACCGTCGTCTTCGACAATACAGGGATATGAAAGATGTTCATCCTCTTCAATAACCCTGATTGGAACGGAGAAACTGTCGCGGCTCAGGTCGTAGATGATTTCCGAAATGGAAGCTTTCTGTTTGGAATAACTGTAATCTTCCACCATGATGTGCAGTTTTCGCCGTTCGATAAATCCAAAAGGATCTGCCAGGTATTTTGTCTCGCCAAAATGACGAAGCCATTGAATATCTGAGCTTTTCAGTCTGGCTCCTTCCAGCGCCACTTCATGAACGGGCTTCCGGATCAGTCCCACATTCCAGACCTCTGCAGCCACCAACTCCTTGTAATAAAACCGTACCCGGTTGAAGAACAACTTGAACAGGAACCTGATCATGGTCAGATTATCCGGGATTTTATAAATCGGTGCATCCGTCGGACTTAACTCCTGAAAATCAGCCGGAAACCGTGTAATCTCATCGGCGACCTGAGCAGGCCATGAGGAGGAAATAGAAAGCAATTGATTAATATTCCCCTTATAGGAATGATGAACGGTTTTCAGATAACCCTTCCTGAGGATCATTCCGGCATCAAGGCGGTTGGTCAGTCTTTGGAGGATGGCTCCGTTCACATTGTCATTATTCAGGATCTCCCAGAAACCGGCCGGACCGCCCCGGTACAACATCTCATCATCATGGTGGAACGACCACACCCCGAATTTCGCCGCATTCAGGATGTCACCCCTGAGGATTCCAAATCCGAATCTGAGGATGAAATCAAGGTTAAAGGTTTTGATCGCTTCAACTTCCGGGTCATAAAAATATTCGGAACATCCTTTTGTCCTAATGCCGCAGGGAAGGGTTATTATCCCCTCCAGTTCTGCTGAAAGATCAACCATTTCACGGGCCTCCGGTTTAAACATCCTGTTTTCCAGAACACTGAAAAGGAAGGTCCGAAACTTCTTTTTGGGCTTTCGTTTTGGCAATTTTCTGTCAGGCATGCTGCGTGCATCCCTGATCAGCAAGATCAACTTGTGACCATGACTGCGAAGCTCCTGAATGGCATCGGCCTGCCATTTCTGAAAAGCGGTGCCATTGCACATTACAGCAAACTGCAGGGGGTATATCTTTTTTTGTGATTCTCGATCTCTCATAATGGATTAGAAGTGGACGGGTTATAGCCAATAAGACCCTGATATATTTCGACGAGCATGTTCCCGACAACTTCCGGGGTGAATCGTCTGCCCACAGAAGCGGCTATTTTTTCTTTGTCAAACGAACGGCAACGGTCAAGCATCCCGTCCAAGGCATCAGCAAAAGCTTCAGGATCAGACGCATCAACGAGAAGTCCGTTTTCTTCAGTTATAACTTCACATGCAATGCCAACCCGGGTTGATAAGACAGGAACGCCAGATGCCAGGCTTTCGATGACAACAGTACCAAAAGTTTCATAATGGCTGGTCACCACCGAAAGATCGGAATTTCGGAGGATTGAAGCCAGATCTTCACCTGTCAGCAAACCGGTAAAGACCACATCGGGTTCCCGAAGGTTCAGTGATTCTGAGAAATCTTTCAGGCGGACCCGGTCAGGGCCATCTCCCACAACCAGGCACCTGAAATCCTGCCTTCTTTCTCTGACCTTTTTAACCCCTTCAAGAAATCCGGAGATATTTTTCGACCGGTCGTCAAAGCACGAGATGTGGATCACCGTTTTCGGGGACTCTCTTACAGGAGGAGCTCCGGGTCTGAAGCAGGTGGTATCCACGATGTTGGGAAGGAGCCTGTAATTCGGATTCAGGAGCCGGTGTTTTTTCATAGCATCCATCAATGGTTCCGATACCGCGATCACGGCAGCTGCTTTACCAATAATCAACCGGGTAAAGTATTTTCTGAGCCACCCGTGGTAGGTATTGTTATTGGGGAAATAACGCGACCAATGCTCCGAAATCACGAAAGGAATCTTCATGCGCCGGCTGAGTTTCCAGGTCACAAAGCCCGCGCGGGTCATGATGTGGCCATGAATAAGATCCGGCCGAAACGCTTTGATGCTCTTAACGGCTTTCAGAAACAGACGGTAATAACGAACAAAGTCGAAAAAGGTCTGTAGTGTCCGGGGTTTACCGGATTTTTTCCGTAAATAGATCCGTAAGACCCTGACCTCATTTTCGATTTTGAAATCCACCTCATTTTTCTGTGAACATTCCGTATCCGGGAAGACACACACAACGGCAAGGTCGCACCAGGGAGTCAGGGCTTCGGCCAGCCGTTGAATGAACAGACCCGGCATAGGATCGTAACGATTTGGATACCATCGGGTTATAAAGAGTACTTTGATCTTTCTGTTCATCGGGGTGTGATTGATCCGCAAATGTCAGTAAATGAATTGAATTTAGAAATTAAATGTTTCAATAATATGAATGGCATGGTTCAACCGGTCGGGGCCGCTTCCTCTGACAACGGCAAAAGGAAATTTCGCATCCGTTAGTTCCTTTATATAAAAATCGTAAAGGAACTTTCGCCGGTCGGGGTGCTCTCTGAGCGGATCAAATTCCCAGGGCAGATCAATATCGCACAGCAGGTAAAGATCGTACCGGTGGTTAAAAAACCGGTCTTCAATCCACTTATTACATCGGCCATACCGGACCAGACTCCATATTCTTGTTACCAAAAATTCGGTATCACAAAAAAGGTAGTCCGAAGCCTCATGGAACAGTGACTCTTCCGCGTTCAACTGCCCTTGTGCAATGGTCAGAATATCCTCTTCCTGGTAAGGTCTTCCCAGCGTCCCGAGGTAATTGCGGGCAAATTCAGGGACCCAGCAGGTCTGGTACCGGTATGCCAGTTGTTCCGCAAGTAATGATTTTCCGGTTGATTCAGGTCCGGTAATGGCAATTTTACGGATCATTTGATCAGTTTTATACGCCATTCAAGGAAACCCAAAACAGCGATGATGGTAAACACGAGATACTGAAGACTGCTGAAATAGAGGTTTTGTGAAGCGAACAACCCGATGGAAATCACGTCGCCCAGGATCCAAAGGAGCCAGTTCTCAATCTTTTTTCGGGAAAGAAGCCATTGCGCAATGATATACACCGAGGTAGTAAAGGCATCCCAATCGGGAAGCCGGCTGTCGGTGTACTCTTTGAGGACAAACCGGATCAGGAAAAAAAAGAGGACAATGGCCAGCGTATTGAATATCATTTCTGTTCGCGAACACTGACTGATTTTGATCCTCTTGTCATCCGCATCCTTCCTGGTCCAGTTGTACCACCCGTAAACACTCATAATAAAATAAAAGATATTGATCGATGCATAGGCATAAAGCTTCGTATCAAAACAAATATATACATAAATCAGTACATTGATGATACCGAAAGGAAAGACAAGTACTCGCTCCTTCTTCATGAACCACACGCTCAGGAGTCCGAAGAAAACCGCTGTAAGTTCGAGATAGCTTGTTTGAAATGGCCCGATGTAGACGATTGAGGTCAAATCCATGGCGCAAAGTTAACCAATCCGTGAAAATCGCTTCAACGCACGGAGATGGCATTGGGATATTGAAAAAGAATTAATTTTGTACTGAATCTGCCCACGCTGTACCTTATGTTGCATCTGGCACACAGTCAACTCCCCTTCATTGTCAATTTATTGATTTTGCTGTTGTGCGCCAAGGTATTTGGTGAGATTTCGGAGCGATTGGGACAGCCATCGATGATCGGAGAGCTGATAGCCGGTATCGTCCTGGGTCCGTCGTTGCTCAACATCATTCCCGACACAGGCGAGATGCGTATGATTGCCGAACTCGGTGTATTCATGCTGATTGTTCTTGCAGGTATGGAAATCGAGGTGGAGGAGATCCGGAATTCCATACGGGGCAGGAACATCTGGATAGCCCTTTTAGGCTTTTTGATTCCGATGGTCACGGGATTGCTGGTAGGCATCGCATTCCGTTTCACAAATATTTTTACCATTTTCCTGGGACTTTGTATGGCCATTACCGCTTTGCCGGTCAGCATCCGGATCCTGATGGACCTGGGAAAGTTACAGACCAACGTTGGTCAGCGGATCATCTCTGCCGCGATTTTCAGCGACGTCCTGGCGTTGCTGATCCTTGGGATCATCCTCGATTTCAACGAGGCCAACCGGGGGCTGGGTGATCTGACGTTGTCGATCCTGATAACCATTGCAAAGGTGGGGCTCTTTACGGCCATTCTGATGGTTGCGTACCGGCTGTTCAAGCTGGCAAAACGGAAAGTGAATGTCGTCAATCCCCGGATGAATAAGTTCTTCGGTTATCTCCGGGGTAAAGAATCACTTTTTGCCCTGATCATTCTTTTTGTACTGGTATTTGCAAGCATTGCCGAATTGCTTGGACTACATCTGATCGTCGGGGCATTTTTCGGCGCCATTCTGCTTCCCAGGAGCATGCTGGCCGCCCGTGATCTGGACCGGGCAAAGAAAAGTGTTTCCGGCATCACAATGGGATTCCTGGCACCGATCTTTTTTGCCACGATGGGAATTTCCTTCCATCTGCAGTCGTTTGAATATGGCACCCTGCTCCTGGTCGTCATAACGGGTTCCATTGTCAGCAAGATATTCGGAGGATACCTCGGGGGCCGGCTTGCCGGATTCGACCATATGCGATCGGCAACCATCGGCATCGGGCTGAATGCACGTGGGATTATGGAACTGGTGATAGCCAACATCGCCATGGCAAAAGGTTTCATCAACGTGTCGATTTACTCGATCCTTATCCTGATGGCGCTGGTCACCACCATCCTGACTCCGTTCCTGCTCCGGGATTCATTCAGGATCATCGAATCTCATGAAAAAAGAAAGCTGGATACTTTCACTTAATTGTTAACAATTGATTGTCGGACGATTTTTTCTTTTTAATTTTCCGGCTGATCCTGCAGGATCCTTTCGCTAATCTGATAGCTGCATGTTTGGTTTAGACACGACTTATTCTATCCTATTGATCTTATGCCTGTTCGCGGCATGCGCCTTCGAGTTCATCAACGGATTTCACGACACGGCCAATGCTGTTGCAACCGTTATTTACACGCATTCGCTGAAACCGACCACAGCCGTTGTATGGTCGGGTTTGTGGAATTTCATCGGGGTCAATGTCGGGGGTATCGCGGTCGCCATGGGAATTGTCAACCTGCTGCCGGTCGAATTGCTCGTGGATAAAAACCTGCTGCACGGTTTATCCATGATCCTTCCACTTATAATTACCGCTATTATCTGGAACCTGGCCACCTGGTATATCGGTATGCCCTGCAGCAGTTCCCATACCCTGATCGGATCGATATTTGGAGTTGGACTTGCTTATTATTTAATTCCTGGATCACATTCTTCAGCATTAAATTGGGGAAAAGTCATTGATGTTGGACTTTCCCTGTTCATATCACCGGTATTAGGATTTGCAATAGCGATTATCCTCATGTTTATTCTCAGAAAACTTGTTCAAAATAACCAGATTTTTAATGAACCTACCTCAAAAAAACCACCCCCCATGTGGATCAGAAGTATCCTGGTACTGACATGCACCAGTGTCAGTTACGCACATGGCTCAAACGACGGTCAGAAAGGTGTTGGTTTAATCATGTTAATACTCATAGCATTTTCACCGGTTTTTTTCTCTGTCGATCGATCCAAACATCCTGAAAATTTACTCTATGAAACAAAGCAGATCGAATGGAATTTAAAAAAAATAGATCAAAAGGTACTTTCCATCAATGAACAATCCGCTCTTGATACTGTTTTTTCCAATCTGACTTTTATCAAACAGAAACTTGCGGGGATCAGATCTTTTGATGAGCTAGAGCATGAGGATCATTTTAATATCAGAAAATGCATCATTCTTGTATCAAAAAAAACGGAAATGCTGCTGAAAAAAATCCAGACATATCCGGGTTCAAACATATCAGGAATTCAGGTCTCTATTATAAAATCAAATCTCAGGGATTTTAAAACGAATACGGAATACGCTCCCCGTTGGGTCATTTTGCTTGTTTCAATTTCTCTTGGACTGGGAACGATGATCGGTTGGAAAAGAATTGTTGTTACGATCGGAGAAAAAATCGGAAAAACCCACATGTCGTATGCGCAGGGCGCCAGTGCAAATCTCGTAGCCACCATTACCATTCTGGCATCCTCCTGGTTGGGTCTTCCCGTCAGCACCACGCATGTTTTATCGTCGGGGGTTGCCGGTACGATGGTCGCCGGAAGCGGCCGTCAGAACCTGCGGATGGGAACGGTTAAAAGCATAGCGCTGGCATGGCTGATAACCTTGCCGGTCACCATTTTACTATCAGGCATTCTCTTTTTTGTTTTACGAACCATTTTTGTATAGATGATTGATCTTATCAAGGAGCTGATTGATATTATCCTCCACATTGATGTTCATTTACAGCAGTGGGTCACGGATTACCGGACCTGGACCTACCTGATCCTGTTCATTATTGTTTTCATGGAAACAGGGTTTGTGGTGACCCCATTTTTACCCGGCGATTCGCTGTTGTTTGCAGCAGGGACCATTGCCGCCATGGTGAGTCATCCGCTTTTAATCACCGCGCTGATTCCGCTTTTTCTTGCTGCTGCATTCGGTGGCGACAACACCAATTACTGGACCGGGAGACTCCTGGGGCACAAGGTGTATGAGAAAAATTACCGTCTGATCCGGAGGGAGTATCTTGACAAGACCCACGCCTTTTACGAGAAACATGGGGGAAAAACCATCATCATTGCGCGGTTTATGCCGATCATCAGGACATTTGCACCGTTCGTTGCCGGTGTCGGCACCATGCATTACCTTCGGTTCCTTTCGTTCAGCATCGTCGGGAACGTGTTGTGGGTGCTTTCTTTCTGCCTCGGGGGCTATTTCTTTGGTAACATCCCCTTTGTACGCAACAATTTTACGATCGCCATTCTCACCATCATCTTTGTCTCACTGTTACCCATAATGATTGGCGGAATAAGGCAACTGCTGAAAAAGAAACAATAACCATCCAGCCATGGATTCTTCCCGGAAAAAAGAAAGTATCGAAAAGATTTCTGCTGCCGGGCTCATTGTAACTTTAGGTATAGTTTACGGCGACATCGGTACTTCTCCACTCTATGTGATGCGTGCCATTGTTGCCGGTGCAAACGAAATCAATGCTACTTTTATTACCGGCGCCCTTTCCTGTATATTCTGGACGCTCACGCTTCAAACGACGCTGAAATACATCATTTTCGCCCTCCGGGCCGACAACAAAGGGGAAGGAGGAATTTTTGCCTTGTTCGCGCTGATCCGAAAACGGGCGAAATGGGCCTTCGTTTTTGCCATGATCGGGGGATGTACGCTGATGGCCGACAGCATCATCACACCGGCGATCACCATCATCTCGGCGGTAGAGGGATTGCTGATCGAGAATCCCAGGATCCCGGTCGTGCCCATCACCATCATGATCATCACCGTGTTGTTTGCGATCCAGAAATTCGGAACCCGGTCGATCGGGAAATCCTTTGGCCCGATCATGCTTATCTGGTTCGCCATGCTCGGAACATTCGGTTTGAACCAGGTTATCAGGTACCCGGCCATTTTCGGAGCCATCAACCCCATTCATGCATTTCAATTCCTGGTATCTTATCCCAAAGGGTTCCTGTTGCTCGGCGCCATCTTTCTCTGTACCACCGGAGCCGATGCCCTTTACTCCGACCTGGGACATTGTGGCAGAAGCAACATCCGGGCTACCTGGATTTTTGTCAAAACATGCCTGATATTCAACTATTTCGGACAAGGTTCCTGGATCCTCCTGAATCTCGACAACGTTAACGAATGGACCAATCCGTTTTTCGTGATCATGCCTACCTGGTTTCTGATCCCCGGCATCGTGGTCGCAACGGTTGCGGCCATTATTGCGAGCCAGGCGATGATAACCAGTTCATTCACCCTGATCAGTGAAGCGATCTCCCTGAATTTCTGGCCGAAGGTCAAGATCAACTACCCGACCTATATTAAAGGTCAGATGTATATTTCGAGCATCAACTGGATCCTATATGTTTGCTGTGTCTTCATCGTATTGTTCTTCCAGAAATCGTCGAATATGGAGGCGGCATACGGGCTGACGATCAACATCACGATGCTGATGACCACTATCCTGCTTGGGACCTACCTTTTTTACAAACATGTACCAAAATATCTGCTGGGAATCTTCCTTATGCTCTACCTCTCCATCGAAGGTTCATTCCTGGTTGCAAACCTCAATAAATTCACCCACGGGGGATACATTACTTTTCTGATCGGTGCCTTTCTGTTCATCATCATGTACGTATGGTTTAACGGTCGGAGGATAAAGAACAGTTTCATTGAGTTCCTGAAAATTGAAGATTATATCGGGATCATAAATGCTTTATCGAAAGATGAAAATATTCCGAAATACGCTACAAATCTTGTTTTTCTGACTAAGGCCAACAAAGAGACCGATATCGAGTCGAAAATCATCTATTCGATATTGAACAAACAACCCAAGCGGGCCGATACTTACTGGATGCTCCACATCGATATCCTCGACGAACCTCACATTCTGGAGTACAAGGTGAAACACTTCATTCAGGGCCGGTTAATCAAGGTTGATTTCAAGATCGGTTTCAAGGTTCAACCCAGGCTTAACCTCTTCTTCCGGCAGGTACTTGAAGAGATGAGCCGCAATAACGAGATTGATTTGCGGAGTCATTATGATTCGCTGCGGCAATTCCATATTCAGAGTGATTTCAGGTTCGTTGTCATTGACCGGATCCAGAACTACGACTTTGACTTCCCCCCCAGGGAGCAGTTCATCATGGATTTGTACGCGATTCTGAAGCGGTTCGGGATCAGCGATGTACGATCCCTCGGGCTGGATACGAGCAATGTGACCGTGGAGACGGTGCCACTATACATCGATAAAGAGACACCGGTCCTTCTTACCCGCCACGATCACTAAAAAATAAAACGGAACTCTGACATCAATCCGGTCATTATTATAGTACATTTGCAGCCGCTTTTTTGACCGGTAAAACTGAAGTACCATGCGGCATCCCAATCTAAAAAACCATTCCCAGGCGTTGTCGGCAGCAGGTTTGCTGATCACGTTGGGAATTGTTTACGGTGACATCGGGACTTCGCCCCTGTATGTGATGAAGGCCATTGTTGCAGGCGGTGAAACCATTACCACCCAATTCATCCTGGGAGGGTTATCCTGTATTTTCTGGACCCTGACGTTACAAACGACACTTAAATATATCGTCATCACCCTGCGGGCCGACAACAACGGGGAAGGGGGAATTTTTTCGCTTTTCGCACTGATCCGGAAACGGGCAAAATGGGCATATATACTGGCCATTATCGGAGGCAGCACCCTGCTGGCCGATGGCGTGATCACCCCTTCGATCACCATCGTTTCGTCCATCGAAGGACTCTCCATCCTGAATCCGCGCGTACCGGTCATACCCATTGTGGTCGCTATCATCACAGGATTGTTTTTCATCCAGAAGTTCGGCACCAAGGCAGTAGGTAAATCATTCGGCCCGATCATGCTGATATGGTTCACGATGCTGAGCGTTCTGGGAATCTTACAGATTCTGAAATACCCGATGATTCTGAAGGCAATTGATCCGCAGTATGCCTATACGTTCCTGACCCAGACCCCCAACGGATTCCTTTTGATGGGAGCAGTGTTCCTTTGCACCACAGGCGCCGAGGCATTGTATTCCGACCTTGGCCATTGTGGTTTGAATAATATCCGGGTTTCCTGGATCTTCGTTAAGATATCCTTGCTGCTGAACTATTTCGGGCAGGGTTCCTGGATCCTGATGAATTCGGATCAAATGTACCAGTGGACCAACCCGTTCTTTTCAATCATGCCACACTGGTTTCTTTTCATCGGCATCATGATTTCGACGGCGGCTGCCATCATTGCAAGCCAGGCGCTGATCAGCGGCTCCTACACCCTGATCAGCGAGGCCATTCAGCTTAATTTCTGGCCCAAGATCCGGATCAACTACCCCACCAACATCAAGGGGCAGATGTATATATCTTCCATCAACTGGATTCTCTACTTCTCCTGCCTTTTCGTGGTACTATTCTTTCAGCGCTCCTCCAACATGGAAGCTGCATACGGCCTCTCGATCACCATAACCATGCTGATGACCACCGGGCTTCTGAGTGTTTTTCTCTATTACCGGAAGGTACCGGTCTACGTTATTGTCGTATTTCTGCTGGTTTACCTGTCGATCGAGGGATCTTTCCTGTTCGCCAACCTGAACAAGTTCATGCACGGAGGGTGGTTCACCATCCTGGTCGGAGGATTGTTATTCCTCATCATGTGGGTATGGTACAACGGACGGAAGATCAAGAATAGTTTCATCGAATTCATTAAAATCGACACCTTCTTCGATATCATCCGGGATCTCAGTCAGGACGAAAGCGTTCCGAAATATGCAACCAACCTGGTATTCCTGACGAAAGCCAATAAAACCAGCGACATTGAATCAAAGATCATCTATTCGATCCTGAATAAACAGCCAAAAAGAGCAGATACTTACTGGTTACTTCATGTCGATATTCTGGATGACCCGCATGTGCTGGAATATAAAGTCACACAGATGATCGAAGGCATTCTGGTCAAGGTTGATTTCAAGATCGGGTTCAAGGTTCAGCCCAGAATTAACCTCTTTTTCAGACAGGTTCTTGAAGAGCTCGCCCATAACAGCGAGATCGACATGGTAAGTCATTACAAATCCCTGCGAAAGCATCATGTAAGCGCCGATTTCCGCTTTATCGTCATCGACCGGATCCAGAATTACGATTTCGACTTCCCGCCCCGGGAGCAGTTTATCATGGATCTCTATGCCATTTTCAAGAAATTCGGGATTTCGGAGGTAAGGTCACTCGGGCTCGACACGAGCAATGTAATGGTTGAAACGGTTCCCCTTTACATTGATAAAGACATTCCCATCCTGATGACGCGCAACGATCTGACGCAGCACCAGGGTTAGCGGCCTCCTTTTCTCCGGATTGCCGCGAGAGCGGCTTCGACAATATCGGGAACATCGAGGTGGTAGGCCTTCAGCAATTCTTCCGGTTTTCCGCTGCCCCCAAACTGATTGTTAACCCCGACCATTTCAACCGGGGCGGGAAAGTTCCTGACCAGAGTCTGGGCAATACAATCACCCATCCCGCCTTGCAGCATATGTTCCTCAACCGTGACTGCACAGCCCGTTTTTTGAACAGACCGGATCACTGCTGCAGTATCGAGGGGTTTGATGGTGGCGATATTGATGATCTCTGCCGAAATGCCGTTGGTTTCCAATATTTTTCCAGCTTGTATGGCATTCCAAACCATGTGTCCGGTCGCGAACAGTGTAACATCCGTGCCTTCATTACAAATCAGGGCTTTCCCGATTTCAAAGGTTTGGTCGGGATCGGTGAAGTTCGGCCATTTCGGTCGTCCGAATCTCAGGTACACCGGGCCAAGGTGGTTGGCTACCGCGAGGGTGGCGGCCCTTGTCTGATTGTAATCGCAGGGGCAGATAACGGTCATGTTTGGAAGCATTTTCATCAGTCCGATATCCTCGAGGCTCTGGTGGGTAGCGCCGTCTTCGCCCAGCGTCAGACCGGCATGCGAGGCACATATCTTTACGTTCTTATTGGCGTAGGCAATGGATTGCCGAACCTGATCGTAGACCCGGGCGGTAGAAAAGTTAGCAAATGTTCCTGTGAAGGGAATCTTCCCACCGATGGTCAGTCCGGCAGCGATCCCCATCATGTTGGCTTCAGCGATTCCGACCTGAAAAAAACGATCGGGAAATGTTTTTGCAAACTCATCCATCTTTAAAGAACCCGTAAGGTCGGCGCACAACGCGACCACATCGGGATTGTTCCTGCCCAGGATGAGGAGGGCGGCGCCAAAACCCGAACGGGTATCTTTGGAACCCGAATTGATATATTCTTTCATAAATCTTTGATTGCGCTCAATATGGAAACAATTTGATATTCACCGTTTCTCCCTGTTCTACACGGAAGGTCTTTTCGGTAGTATAGGAAGATTTATTCTGGTATTTCGACCGGAAGACCACCCGGTAAGAACCGGGCTGAAGGTACAGTGTTTCCTGCTGTTGCGGGGTATCGCGCAGGTTATACAGCCATTCAAGGTTCCCGTTCTGCTCCAGATAAATCGATCCATAACCGTTGGTTGATTTCTGGATCACGGCAATTCCCGGAAGCGGGATCTCGACGGTAGTGGTATGGCTCTGCTGGATATCCACATCGGTCACCCGGATGCGGGGAAGACACAGGATCTCCACGTCGTACAATCCCGTCAGGTATTTTTCAGTCTGATCAAATTGTTGAACATTGATGGTCTCCTGGTTCCCGTTTTTACGGATGATACAGGGAAGATACTTGATGCTGCTGTTGCCGGCTGCTTTGAAAGTCAGGTATCCCTGGGGGGCATCGATCCCCACGATGTTATGTTTACCCGGGGTAAGCTTCACACTGTCCTTGAAGACAGGAGGAATGGTATGGACTGTTATCCGGTAACCGATCAGCGGATCCACATCGAGTGTATCGGGTAACCCCTTCGAATTGAATGAATGGATATAGTTGTATTTCGGGAGCCCCGACAACATATCGTAAAAGGTCATATTCACATTGGTCTCTGTTGGTTTACCGTAACTGTCAAGCAGGTTAACCTGGATGGTTGTCGGATTCAGGGCCCGGGAAATGATGACCTTCAGCGCGGTTCTGAACTCTTTTTCGTTGGCAGCGTCGAAGTAAGTGCCGACACATTCAAACTGATCGCGAAAGTTTTTTCCGATCCCAACGATAAAAGGTTTCAGCATGATCCCTTTCTTCTGAAGTTCAAGCGATACGGCGCACGGGTCCCCATTGCACTCCTCAATGCCGTCGGTAATCAGGATCACGATATTCCTGCAATTGTCGCAGGGAGTAAAATCCTTTACAGCCTGTGAAAGGGCATAGGCGATCGGGGTGGTACCTTTCGGAATGGTGGTTCGCAGGACGTGTTTGATCCTCGAGATATTGTCTTTCCCGAAAGGCACCTCAAGCCGGGTATCATTGCAATCCTGCGGCGGAAATTGCTTCTGGTGGCCGTACATGCGCAGCGCGAGTTCCAGGTTAGGCTGGGTTTTTAAGCTGTCGAGAAGGCCGGAGAACAATTTAACTGCAATGTTAAATTTAGTATCGCTTTGCCACTGGCCGTACATACTCTGTGAAGCGTCGAAGACAAAGAGAATGCGGGTGATTGGTTTCGGTTTAACGGGTTCTTTCTGGGCAAATAAAACCCAAGGGGCAGTTAAACAAAAAAGCAGGACCAGCAGGAACCTGCAGCAGGACGGAATCCTTGTACCCGAATTCATTTTCGAGGTATTTTTGAGGTTTGTATTCATCAATAATCGCCCAGGGTTTCCGGGATCTGCCGGAGTGCCGCCGCTGCCTGGTCACGTGTCGGGGGCACGCCATGCCATTGGTGCTGATCCAACATAAAATCGACGCCATAGCCCATGTGGGTATTCATGATGATCATAACCGGCTGTTCCTGACGCGTGTACCACTGTGCTTTTTTCAGGCTGCTAACCACATCCTCCATGTCGTTGCCATACATTTCAGAAACATTCCATCCGAATGCTTCCAGTTTTGCGCTCAGGTTGCCCAGCGAAATAACCTCATCAACCGGGCCCTCAATTTGTTTTCCATTGCAATCGATCACGGCAATCAGGTTGTCGACTTTATGTGCCGCGGCAAACATCATCGCTTCCCAGTTCTGGCCTTCCTGTAATTCTCCGTCGCCCAGCAGGCAATAAACCAGGTGCTCATCCCGGTTAAGTTTTTTGGAAAGTGCGGCCCCGATGGCGACCGACAATCCCTGGCCCAGCGACCCCGAACACATTCTGATTCCCGGCAGCCCCTCGGACGTCGAGGGATGCCCCTGCAAACGCGAGTTCAACTTCCTGAAAGAAGCCAATTCTGACGAGTCAAAATAGCCATAACGTGCCAGGACACTATACCATCCCGCTGAAAGATGCCCGTTTGACAGGAAAAAAAGGTCCTCATCGATACCGTCGGGTGTAAACCGTGAAACATTGGGTTCCATGATTTTAAAATAGAGTGCTACCAAAAAATCGGCAGCGCCCAGCGCCCCGCCCACATGTCCAGATTCGGCGCCCGACACCATCCTGATAATATCACGTCTGACCTGACAGGAAATTTTTTCCAGATCCTCTGTTGTAAGCATTTGCGTAATGGTTTGGAGTTTCAAAGGTAAATTAATTAGCAAAGGGGAATTCCTGTCTGTTAATAAAAAAGAATAAGATTTACCCGGGATGTTATTGTTTTTATTTCTTTTGCTTCTTTTCAAAGAAATGGTGAACATGAAATTTTCCCGGTATCTGATTTTTCTTTTTCTTCTTGTCCTGATCAGGCCCGCCATGCCGGCCGTAAAGCCTGATTCAGCCTGGGTCGATTCCGTTTACCGCTCCCTGACCTGGGAGCAGCGGATTGCCCAGTTGATGATCATTCGTGTCTATTCGTGTAAAGATTCAATATACAACGACAGCCTCCTGACAATCATCAGGCTCATCAATCCGGGGGGTGTCTGTTTCTTCAAAGGGACACCGTTTAAACAGGCTATGCTGACGAACCGGTTTCAGGCGGCTTCCCTGACGCCCCTGCTGGTCGCGACCGATGCCGAGTGGGGACTCGGTATGCGGCTCGACAGTTGCCTTTCCTATCCGCGCCAGATCGCCCTGGGTGCCGTGGACAACGATTCATTGCTTTACCGGATGGGCCGCAACATCGCGAAAAGCTGCTACAGGATGGGAATTCACGTGAATTTTGCCCCGGTGGCCGATGTCAACAACAATCCCTCCAATCCGGTTATCGGATTCCGTTCATTTGGCGAAAATCCGGAACCCGTTGCCCGTAAATCCATCCTGTACATGGAGGGGCTCCGAGACGGGGGGATCCTGGCCACTGCCAAACATTTTCCCGGACATGGCGATACGGAGACCGATTCACATTTAGATCTTCCTGTGATTGGCCATTCGGTTCAGCGACTCGATTCCGTCGAATTGTACCCGTTTAAATCACTGATCAAAAAAGGGCTTCAGGGAGTAATGGTCGCACATCTTTTTATACCCGCTTACGATACAACCCGCAACACTCCGGCTACGTTATCCTATCCTGTCGTAACACAACTTCTTCGCGATAAACTGGGCTTTAAAGAATACATATTTACGGATGCCCTCGACATGCAGGGGGTCACCAAATTTTTTCAGCCGGGAGAAATTGAGATCAAAGCGCTCTTGGCCGGTAATGATTTCCTGCTTCTTCCCAAAGATGCGGTTTTCGCGGTTAAGGCCATGAAAGTCGCGATGGATAGCGGGATCGTTTCCAGTCAACTCATCGAGGAGAAAGTCAGGAAAGCGCTCCGGCTCAAATACCATATGGGACTTAACCGGGCTAAGGCAGTCGATTTGCATCACCTTTTTGCCGACCTGAACGGGACCCGGGAACAAGCGTTGATCAATACGCTGACTGCCGCCTCGATGACCCTTGTCAGAAATGAAATTCAGATCGTCCCAATCACAGGACTGGACCGGCGAAAAATTGCGGTGGTATCTATTGGTGACTCGGCAGAAACCATCTTTCAGAAATCAGCGGCCAGCTATGGGCGCCTGTTTACTTTTTCGATACCCGGGAATCCGGATCAACAGGTGCGTAAGCGGTTGTGCCAGCAATTGGATGATATGGATATTGTGATCGCAGGGGTACATAATATTACAAGCAATGTAGCCGAAAATTACGGGATCACCGAATCCGCCATCGATCTTATCGATACCCTGATGCAATTGAACAGAACGATCGTGACGGTGTTTGGCACGCCTTATTCCTTATCCCGTTTCAGGGGGCTGGCACGGTCAGAAGCGATTCTGGTTGCTTACCAGGATAATGAGGTTACGGAACAGTCGGCGGCGGCTCTTTTATTTGGCGGAATCCCGGCCCGGGGAAAGCTGCCTGTGACAGCCGGAGGGTTTTCTTCAGGCAATGGGGAAGAGACGGAACAGACGCGACTGACCACTGTTCTTCCCGAAGAGCTCGGTTTACCATCAGAAGCCCTGAAGATCATCGATTCCATTGCAGAATCGGGGCTGGCATCTCATGCCTATCCCGGCTGCCAGGTTTTGTTGGCCAAGGATGGAAAGATCTTTTACAACAAAGCATTCGGCCATCCCGGTTACGGCGACACGGTCGCGGTAACTACAAGGAATCTGTACGACCTTGCTTCTGTCACAAAAGTAGCAGCAACCACACTGGCGGTCATGAAGTTGTGCGATGAAAAGAAATGCCGGCTTGACGACTCGCTTGGAAGGTATCTGCCGCAGGCTGCAGGGAGCAATAAATCGGGGCTGACCATACGTGCGATCATGTCACATCAGGCCGGTTTGCAGGACTGGATACCGTTTTACAAAGAGGTTATGGCAGGCAACAGCCCGGATCCTTTGGTCTTTGAACCGGATTCTTCAGCCGGATTTCCCTGGCCGGTTGCCAACCGGCTCTACATAAGAGCCGATTATCCCGACCTGATCCTGCAAAAGATTGTCAGCTCGCCGCTTAGAACTGAAAAAAGCTACAAGTACAGCGACCTGGGTTTTTACCTGTTGATGCGGATGGTTGAGAACATTACCGGGGAACCATTTGAAGCTTATCTGCAAAAGAACTTCTATAAACCGCTTGGACTTCAGACCATGCGATTCAATCCTCTCAGGGATCTGCCTCAAACCGACCTGATCCCGACGGAAAATGATACTGTATTCCGGAACCAATTGATCAGGGGATATGTTCATGACCCCGGAGCCGCAATGATGGGTGGAATTTCGGGGCATGCCGGACTCTTTTCCGACAGTTACGACCTGGCCGTAATCCTGCAAATGCTTCTCTGGAAAGGCTCTTACGGGGGTCACCAGTATTTATCACCTGAAACGGTAGATGAATTTACCCGTTACCAGTTCCCCGGAAGCGAAAACCGCCGGGGTGCAGGCTTCGATAAACCCATGCTGAAATCCGCGGACAACGGTCCGGCGTGCAACCTGGCATCGCACGACAGCTTCGGACACTCCGGGTTCACCGGCACATACATATGGGCCGATCCCTGCAACGGACTGGTTTATGTCTTCCTGTCAAACCGCGTTTATCCGTCGGCCGGGAACCAAAAATTGTCGGAGCTGAACATCCGCACAAATATTCATCAATCCGTATATGAACTTCTGACAAAATACAATGTCAAATAGTTATCTTTGCATTCTCTTTCACAATCTTGGTAAACAATGAATCAAAAACTGAAAACGACATTAATATTTTTATTCTCCCTTATTTTTACCCTTTTCATCGCAGTTTATCAGCGAATGACCGGGCCGACCTATCCCGTAAAAGGCAGGATTACCATTGGTAAACAGGAATTAAAGTACAAGTTGATACGGGCATACGACGGAGCGGATCAGGCCCCGGTCCAGATCACCGTCAGCGATACCACAATTAAAGGAGAGATCCGTTACCGGCGCTTCAAAAGTTATGATTCCTGGCAGACAGCGCCCATGATTCGCACCAGCGAACAGCTTACCGGTTATCTTCCCCATTTGCCCCCGGCAGGCAAGATCATGTACGAAGTGACCCTGGTCAAAGGCGATCAAAGGTTTGCGCTGAACGAACAGCCCGCAGTGCTGCGCTACAAAGGTAAAGTGCCTGCAAGCGTGCTAATCCCCCATATCATCATTATCTTCCTCGCGATGCTGTTTTCGACTTTTACCGGGCTTATGGTACTTTTCAAAGGCCGGAATACATACCTGTATGCCTGGATCACAGTATTAACGTTGCTGGTCGGGGGGATGATTCTGGGACCTATTGTACAAAAGTTTTCATTCGGAGCTTATTGGACCGGTTGGCCTTTTGGCAATGACCTGACCGACAACAAATCGTTGGTGGCGTTTGTATTATGGGTAATTGCCCTCGTGGTTTTGCAGCGCAACCGGACTAACAGATTATGGCCGGTCCTTGCATCGATCGTGCTTTTAATCGTGTTCCTTATCCCGCACAGTGTAATGGGATCCGAAATCGATTTCACTAAGGATCAGCAGATAGAAACGACCCGATAATAATATTCTGTTTAACTGCAACCGGATGCCTATTACCTACACCATAATGTTTATTACTGTTGCAATCTCGGTGTACGCCCTGAGCAATGAATCGATTTTCGCAAAATTAAGATTCAACGCCTATGACGTGAAGCACGGCAACCAATGGTATCGGTTTTTCACTTACGGACTTGTACATGCAGGTTACCTGCATCTTGCGGTCAACATGCTGGTATTGTATTCCTTTGGAGCCATCGTGGAACGTTTTTTTAAAATCTATTTTCCAGATAAAGCCGGGTTTTATTACATCCTACTGTATGTATTCGGATTAATTCTGTCGGTGATACCCGCTTTCGGGAAGCATAAAAACGATGTTTTTTACAATGCAGTCGGGGCCTCCGGTGCCATATCCGCCGTGCTGTTTTCAAGCATTCTCCTCTATCCGACCGGAAAGATATTTTTCTTTTTCATACCAATCGGAATCCCGGCTCCTCTGTTTGGAGTGCTGTACATTGCTTACGAGTACTGGATGAGCAAAAACAGTCGTGACAATATCGGTCACGATGCCCATTTATGGGGTGCGATATTCGGACTGGTATTCACCGTAGCACTTAAGCCGGGGCTAGTAACCCTGTTTTTCAGACAGCTTGGGCTGGGTTGAGGATCAGTGTTTCAGGTTAATCCGTGCATCGACGGCAACGATACGGGTTTCAGTTCCAAGTAAAGGATTGAAATCAAGCTCTGTGATCTCGGGCGCTGCAGTCAGCAGGGCTGAAAGCCGGAGTAGTATTTCAGCAAACAACGCTTCATTCACCCCTTTCTGGCCCCGGACACCCCGGATGATCGGGTAGCTTTTCAACCGCCGTATCATCGAAAGAGCCTCGTTTTGGTCGATCGGAGATAATCCCGCTGAAACATCTTTCAGCACCTCGATGAAAATCCCACCCATTCCGCAAAGGATCAGATGCCCGAATTTCGGTTCAAATTTTGCGCCTGTAAAGAGTTCTATCCCCGAAAGCATAGGCTGGATAAGGATTCCGGTAGTATCCTTAATACGGATCATGCGTTGGAATTCTTCAATAACACGTTGTTCTTCCCGTACATTCAGTACAACCCCACCCACATCCGATTTGTGAACCGGTCCGACAACTTTCATGACTACCGGATATCCCAGTTCTGCTGCTGCAGCAGCCGCATCAGAGGCGTTCGAAACGACCTTCTCCCCTGCTCTCGGTATGGCGCAGGCATCCATCAATTCACGGATCGCCGCGGGCGGAAGATATCCATCCGGGTGCGAATCAATTACTTTCCGGATCCTCTGGTAATCGGTTGGCGGGAGAACCGGATTTTCGGGACAGGGAGGCGACGTATGAAATACACGGGCCAGCGCATTGCCGAAGACAACTTCATCGGGGAAGAATACCCTTCCGTGTGCCACGAATTCAGCTATCTCTTCGCGGGCGGTAAGCAGGGAGGGAAGGACAGGAAAAACGGGCTTAGATGCCGAACTGATTTTCTGATCCAGAAGGTTATAAACATCAAAGACCGGATTGAGCCCGGGGGTTCCGAAGATCACCGCCATACCGTCGATGTCGTCGAACTTCTGATCGGTGTAATCGATAATGGTTCCCAATTGAGAGGCGGTTCCTGTCGCGAGAAAATCGATGGGATTGGCGACTGAGGAACCCGGGAAGAGCTGTGTCAACAATTCCTTTGAGTCGGGGTTATCGATATGCGGAACATTCAGTCCGGCATTCGACAGGGCATCGGTCAACATCACCGCCGGACCTCCGGCATGGGTTATGATCGCCATATTCTTACCCTTCAGTTCAGGATAATTGAACACGGATGCAACGCTGATGAGGTCTTCGCGGCCATAGCACCGTACGATTCCTGCCTTACGAAACAGAGCGTCAACAGCAACGTCGGGACTGGCAAGCGCCCCGGTATGGGATGAGGCAGCACGGCTTCCGGCCTCTGAGGCGCCGGCTTTGATGGCAGCGATCCTGCATCCCTTGCGGATCAGAGAGGAAGCATGCTTGAGCAGCAGCCTGGGTTTTGAAATATTTTCTACGTAAAGCAACTTGATGCGTGAACTGGTTTCCGGATCGAAACTCAGGTCAAGGTGTTCAAGGATCTCCTCCACCCCAAGCTGGGCGCTGTTTCCCACGGCAAATACCTGCGAAAATGTCAGTCCGTTGGAGATTCCGGCTTCCATGATAAAGCATCCGGTCGCCCCAGATCCCGTAATAAAATCACAACCTTTGGGATCCAGTTTCGGGATTGGTTTGGTAAAGATGCCATGGTAATCCGGGGTCAGAACTCCCGTGCAATTCGGTCCGATCAACGCACCGCCGCATCGGTTGACTATTTCGACAAGTTCCTCCTCAAGAATTCTTCCCTCTTTGCTTTCCTCGCTGAAACCTGCCGAAAGCACAATAAACGCCCTGGTATTTTTCAGCTCCGTCAACAGGGTCATGGTTGCCGGGATGTACTTTGCGGCAATGGCAAAGATAGCCAGGTCGACATCGGGCAACTGCGCCGGATCCGGGTAAGATCGGATACCCTGTACTTCGATTTCCTTTGGATTGGTAACGAATAAATCCCCTTTGAAATTTCCTTCTTTCAGGTTCCGGAGGACGGCTCCCCCGGGTTTGTGAATATCATTTGAACCACCTACAACGACAATACTTTTTGGATTAAATAACGCGGGATGAATCATGGCTGAATTTTAAAGTCCTTTAATATAGGGCACAAATGCAGGGGTCTCTGATTTATAAGCTTCCCAGTCGGCCCTGCCTTCATATTTCTTTTCGATCATCGGAACTCCCGATACAAACCGAAGTAAAAGCGTCATCACGACCGGACTGATCAGGACATACCACCCGTTGTGAAGTCCCAGTGCATAAAAACTGATTCCCCACCAAACCAACGCCTCACCGAAATAGTTTGGATGACGAGATATGGACCACAGTCCGGTTGTCATAATTTTTCCTGAATTCGCGGGATTCTTTTTAAAGAGAGCCAATTGATGGTCGGCAATCATCTCAGTCATAAAACCGGTACCGAATATGAATAATCCAAGCATATCCCAGATACCGGGAAGACCGGTTGAGTGCATGTTAATGTACCAAATCGGAGTGGAAACGATCAGCATAACCAGTCCCTGCAACATAAAAATCTGGAAAAAACTGCGAATGATAAAAAATTTCCACGTATTTCGCCAGTTCTTATATCTGAAATCCTCTCCCCTGCCGGTGTTGCGCATCATGATATGATAGGAAAGTCTTAATCCCCAGAGAAATACCAGAAGGCTTACGATCATCTTTCTCAGGTCAACTTCACCCGATTGGATGAGGGAGTAGATCATGATAATGACAAATCCAATGCCCCAGAAAATATCTATAATGGAATTATCTTTCTTGATCAGGGCCAGAATAAAGACCACAGTCATGAACAGGAAGATGATCAGGGCGATATCGAGAATCATAACGGGATGTATTATTCAAAAAGCAGGGAGATACAGACCACACCCGATCCGGTATTGGCGACCAGTGCCGGTGATGCATTGTCGATAAAGGCGGGATCCATTCCGGTTATTCTTTTCATTTCTGAAGCGTACCATCCGGCAGTAGGTTTATTATTTGCATGGGTAATGGCATATCCCCACACTTTTTGTTGCGAGGTTATTCCCTCAAGGTCACTGATTATTTTTCGCATGCAGCCCTTTTCGGAGAATGACTTCGAAAGCAGCTCCGACCTCCCATCCTTATTGATGGTGATCACCGGTTTCAGGTCCAGTGTTCTTGCGATAAAGCTTTTCAGCGGACTGACCCTGCCGCTTCTGACAATGTATTTGAGGGTTGTAACACTGACCCGGACCATCGATTTGGAAATCCAATCGTTGATTTTGGGGAGGAGTTCGTCATGGGTAGCGCCCGATTCAATGGATTGGGCAGCCCGGAGCACGATCAGGCCCAGGGCGCCGGTTACCGTTTTGGAATCAAATACATCGATTCTTTTCCCGGTGCGCTCAGTCACACCCTTTGATCCTTTCTCACTGCTCGAGAAGGTTCCGCTCATCGCACCACTAATCTGGATTCCCAGTATAGAATCGTAATGGGTTGCAAGGTATTCGAATCTATTTTGAAACTCCTTTGATGCGGGTTGTGCCGAAGATGCCGGTATTTCACTGGTTTCGAGCATTGAGTAAAACTGTGGCGGCTGAATGGTGAGACGGTCGAGAAAGTAGGTATCACCAAAATGAACGGAAAGGGGCACAACATGAATCTGGTAACGGTCGAGGATCTCTTTGGGCAGGTCGCTGGTCGAATCGGTTAAAATGGCAATGTTTGATTTCCGGTTGTTCTGGATTTCGTTTTGCATAACCATATCGTCGACCTTCTGGTAGGTTATGCTACCAAATTTCCTCAGTTGAGCAAAGACTTCAGCAGGATAATCGGTGTGGATGTGCACGCGCACTTTTTCAGGAGTTCCGGCAACTACCAGCGAATCGCCGCAATGCTGAATATAATTCCTGACCTTATGTTTGTCAAGTTGTTTTCCGGAGATCAGCGCTTCGGTACAAAACCGGAAGGTGATTACATCATGTGGCATCTCAACTTCGGGATCAGCCGCGGCGGATTCTGCTGGCTGTGCGATTCCGGCATGGTCGGTACCCCGGATAAAAAAGTCCTTGATCCCTTCAAGCCAGTAAACAAATCCTTTTGCCCCTGCGTCCACAACGTGAGCCCGCGCCAGCGTCTCCAGCTTCAGGGTGGTGGCCGATAACGCCTCAAGCGCTTTGTTATAAGCCTCCACCAGGAGTTTTATAAAATCGTCGATGCGATCTTTCAATAAATAAACATAGTCGGCCCATTCCTTGATAACCGTCAGGATGGTACCTTCAACGGGATTGGCAATTGCATCGTAAGCGTACGCCACTGCCTTCTTGATGCTCTCCGCAAACGACTGAACATCGAGGGGCTGATTTGTTGCTATTTCATTGCTGAATCCGTACAGAAACTGGGCAAAAATAATCCCCGAGTTACCCCGGGCTCCGGTAAGGGCGGCATCGGCCAATGCAACTGCAGCCTGTTTGGGGTTCTCAGTCGGAATGATGGCGTCCATGATCGACCGCATGGTCGAGGCCAGGTTGGTTCCTGTATCGGCATCTGCAACCGGAAAAACATTGATCTTATTGAGCAACTTCTGATGATCAAAGATTTTCTGGGCGCCTGCTAAAAAGGATTGGTAGAGTTGTTTCCCGTCGATTTCCTTTATTTTTTGAACAGTGTCGGTCAAGAAGTAAAGATTTAAAATCGTGCAAAGGTAAAACTTTTTTAAAATACTATTTCAACCGTGTCAGCCTGTCCAGCGAACCGGTTCTGATCAACGCATTCAGCTCCGCAACAGGATCGGTCCACCGGCTTCGATTTCCACCGGAGTACATCTCGAGCAAAGGGTCGCTGTCTTCGATCATCTTATAAAGTTCAGCAGAAGATGGCGTCGCTGATAAGGCCGCATAGGCTTCATAGGTGATTTTAAGAAAGGCCACACCAGTATTGATCCCTCTGTTGTCGAGCAGGTAACCCTGTTCCAACTGTGTGGGATAAGCCAATTGTCCCTGGTAATAAATATCGCGAATGCCCGGGTAAGATTCAACAGCAGTCCGGTCGGCATTCAGGATCACCGGAACATTCTTGGAATAATCCTTCCTTGTTTTGTAAACGATCAGCTCGGGACCGGGCACCGAAGTACCGGTTGACACTTGTTTTTGCGCGGTACGACAGGAGTCTGTAATCATAAAAAGAAAAATCAGCATCAAACCGTTTAAAAGATATTTCATGTCACCGGTTTAAAGTGTAAAATTATTCCATTTTGTAACCACACCCATGCTTTTTTTATATTTTTGCAGAAAAATAAAAATCTCAATTCTATAAATAACAGATTATGAAAAAGATGCTTTTTTCATTCCTACTGATGAGCATGCTGACGCTGACCGGCTACACCCAAGATGCAACCCAGCAGCCGGCTAACCCGAATGCAGCTGAAATCACTTTTGTTAAAACCGTGCATGATTATGGTACCATCGTTCAGGGCGCCAACGGCACCTGTGAATTCAAATTTACCAACACCGGTAAGGAACCTTTGATCCTTTCGCGCCCGCAGTCATCGTGCGGATGCACCGTTCCGACCTGGCCACAGGAACCCATTTTACCCGGGAAAAGCGATGTGATCAAGGTTACTTACAACACACAGAACATGGGACCGATCAATAAAACCGTGACGGTTACTTCAAATGCCAAGACTTCACGGGTAGTTCTCCAGATCAAGGGTACGGTTACACAAAAGCCGGCTACCACGGCACCTGAGAAGAATCCCGATCAGAGCGCTGTACCCATCAGCAAATAACCCATCCGGAATTTCTGTTTGAAATGCTGGCCATGAGGCTGGCATTTCGCTTTAAAAACATCCATATGCCAACAATTTCAAACCGCGGACAAGCCTGTCCCCCTTCTCCCATCCGTAAACTGGTGCCTTTCTCCGATGAGGCAAAAAAAAGAGGAGTCAAAGTTTACCATCTCAACATCGGACAACCAGATATAGAAACACCTCCGAATGTCATGGAGAAGATCCGGCATACCGACATAAAAGTCGTTGAGTACAGCCATTCCGCCGGAAACTTTTCGTACCGTAAAAAACTGACGGAATATTATAGCCGCCTGGGTATTGGGGTTAATCCCGATCAGATGATTGTCACAACAGGTGGTTCCGAAGGAATTCTCTTCGCCATGCTTACCTGTCTGAACCCGGGTGATGAGATCATCATACCGGAACCATTTTATGCCAATTATAACGGTTTTGCAACTGCAGCCGGTGTCGTGGTGAAGCCCATCGAATCATTCATCAACGATGGTTTCGCCCTTCCGCCCATCAGCGCATTTGAAGAGGCGATCACACCACGCACCAAAGCCATCATGATCTGCAATCCGAATAATCCTACCGGATATCTATATTCACAGGAGGAACTTCTGAATCTCCGTGATATCGTAAAGAAATACGATCTCTATCTGTTTTCAGACGAGGTATACCGTGAATTCTGTTATGATGGCAGGAGCCACCACTCGGTAATGAACCTGGAAGGCATCGATGACAACGTGATACTGCTCGATTCCATCTCCAAACGATACAGCGCCTGCGGCGTGCGCATCGGCGTCATGATCTCCAGGAACAAAACCGTGATGGCCACCGCGATGAAGTTTGCTCAGGCCAGGCTGAGCCCGCCAACATTTGGTCAGATTGCCGGCGAAGAGGCGATCAATACGCCTCCCGCTTATCTTGAACATGTCCTTGAGGAATATGTCCAACGCAGAAACATCGTCGTTGAATCGATCAACAAAATGGCAGGATGCTTTTGTCCAAACCCGGGTGGAGCCTTTTACGCGGTGGCACGACTGCCGATCGATGATTCCGATACATTCTGCCAATGGCTTCTTGAACACTTTAATTTTGAAAACCAGACGGTCATGCTGGCGCCTGCTACAGGATTTTATTCCACTGCAGGAAGGGGAAAAAATGAAGTCCGCATCAGCTATGTTCTGAATGTAGGTGATCTGAAGATGGCTATGAAATGCCTGGAGGAAGGCCTCAAAGTATATCCCGGCCGTCAATCCTGATCCGCGTACAACAAATACCGCGACCGTATCTTTTTAAACCTGAGGAGATCCGCTTTCCATGACCGGCGGATCTCCGTTTCATTTTTGCCCCTGATGATACTCTTTCTGAGCGCATCGCTGCCTGCCAGTTTGTCGAAATAATCGTTAAAGAAGTTCCCTTCACCCTTCATCAGTTCATAGGCGCGGATCAGCCAGCCAAGATGGATCCTTCCCATCGATCCGGGATTTATTTTGTAATAATCCCGGAGGTCGGCTCCCCGGCATCGGGTACCTTCATAAGGCGGGTGCGCAGCTTTCCCCTGCACACTGACCGGAAAAAAACTGAAGGTCGTATCGGGAAAGGCAGGGTGGCCGAACACTTCAAAAGGGAAATCCGTTCCGCGTCCCACACTCATAATGGTCCCTTCAAAAAAACACAGCGAAGGATAGAGATAGATGGCGTTGCTGTCGGGAAGGTTCGGTGAAGGGGGCTTTAAGAATTTCATTCTGGTCTGATGGGTATACCCGGCTACCGGGATCACGGTCAGGTCACAGGTTACTTTTCCGCTAAGCCATTTTTCACCGTTAACCATCAGCGCATATTCTCCAATGGTCATTCCGTAAACGACCGGTACGGGGTGCATTCCCACAAACGAGGTATATCCGGATTTCATTACCGGGCCGTCGACATAAAAACCATTGGGATTTGGCCGGTCCAGAACAATCAGCGGAAGCCCTTTTTGGGCGCAGGCTTCCATGAGGAAGGTCAGGGTGGAAATGTAGGTGTAGAACCGTACACCCACGTCCTGTATATCAAAGACCATGGCGTCCAAGCCATCCAGTTGCATGGGCGTTGGCTTTTTGTGGGCGCCATAAAGCGAGACCACCGGAATTCCTGTAACAGGATCCACGCCATCGGCCACGACTCCGCCGGCTTCAACGGTCACCCCGAACCCATGCTCCGGCGAAAATATTTTAACCACCCGGATTCCCGAATCGGAGAAAAATTTTACTGTGTTGATCAACGCAGGCATAGCTGTATCACTGCCATTGACCATCAGCGGGATCACCGAAGCATCGTTGGCGACGATCCCGATCCGCTTGCCTTTCAGCAGGGGGATTACGATTTCGGCTCGGGCTGCACCCGGAATAACCTGGGCAGCAGAAGAGATCGTACCCGTCAGGCAGGCGAGGATGATCAGAATACGTTTCAGATGATAAACCATGGCTCCCGGGTAAGCGTTTCACTCATCAAATTTAGTTACTTTTGCCGGAGCGGTAATCTGGAATCCTTGAATACTGAATTTTTTCTGGCACGACGCCTCGTTTCGAACAGCAAAGCCAATTTTTCGTGGACCTTCGTGGTTATTGCCGTGACCGCTATCGCCCTGGGAACCGCCATCATGTTCATCGCCATTGCAATCCTCACAGGATTTAAGAATGAAATCCGTGAAAAGGTAGTGGGATTCAGCGGCCATATTCAGATAACCCGGTTTTCGGAGAATTCCAATTTCGAGCCCCAGCCCATTGAACGGAATCAGCCGTTTTGCCGTAAGTTTAGCGCGTCGAAAGATATCCGGCATTTTCAGGTATTTGCTACCAAAGCAGGAATCATTAAAACCCGCGATCAAATCCAGGGAGTTGTATTAAAAGGAGTCGGGAGCGATTTTGACTGGTCCTTTTTCAAAAACAGAATGGCAGCTGGAACCGTTCCCAGGTTCAGCGACACCATCCGTTCCGACGAGGTGATCCTTTCCCGGAAACTGGCCGATCTGCTGAACTTAAAACTCCATGATGATCTCCGGATGTATTTCATCTCCGGGAATTCCAACCTCGGAAGAAAATTCAGGATCGCCGGAATTTACGACACGGGCCTTGAAGAATTCGACAAACTTTACGTGATCGGAAGTATTTACCATATCCAGAAACTGAACAACTGGAATCCCGGACAGGTGGGTGGTTTTGAAGTCTTTCTGAACAATTTCAACGATATGGACCGGATGGGCCCGGAAATTTATCACCAGGTCGGATTCAGTCTGGACGCCTCCACCCTCCGGATGATCTATCCGCAGATATTCGATTGGCTCGGACTTCAGGATATTAACGTGATGATCATCCTCATCCTGATTGTTCTGGTATCGGCCACCACCATCATTTCCACCCTGCTGATCCTGATCCTCGAACGGACCAGCATGATCGGGTTACTGAAGGCATTGGGCATGCGTAACAGGAGAATCAGGAAGATGTTCCTGTACCATGCTTTTTATATCATATCCTGGGGAATGATCTGGGGGAATGCCATTGCCTGGGTCCTCTGTATTATCCAGAAAAAATATGGGCTGGTTAAGCTATCTGAAGAATCGTATTATGTTTCTGTTGTTCCCGTCAACATTGATCTCCTCAATATTATTCTGTTGAATATGGGAACTTTGTTGGT
The DNA here is from genome assembly GCA_028706295.1 of Bacteroidales bacterium. Taxonomy (GTDB): domain Bacteria; phylum Bacteroidota; class Bacteroidia; order Bacteroidales; family FEN-979; genus CAIVAT01. Next base: position 8,962 of record JAQWBQ010000004.1, on the reverse strand, counting down.
GTGTTATCTGATATTTTTTATCCCGTTGTTTGTCATTTCAAGGATTACACCGGTAAAGGCCATCCGGTTCAGTTAGATGTGCGACAGTACTTTCATCAGTTCGGCAAGTCGGAACGGTTTTGATATATAGCTGTTCATTCCCGCTTTAAAGCACAGATCCTCATCTTCCTGCGAAGTATTTGCAGTAATGGCACAGATGTGAACCGGTACCGATCCCGTGTGCTGCGATTCATACTGCCGGATCTGACGGGTCGCTTCCAACCCATCCATTTCAGGCATGTGGATATCCATCAGGATCAGGTCATAGCTTTGGCTGGTGGCTTTTTCAACCGCTATCTTTCCGTTTTCAGCAAGGTCGGTTTGATGTCCCATCTTTTGCAGGGTCACCAGGGCTACTTTCTGATTGATCAGATTATCTTCAGCCAGCAGGATATTTAAAACCCGCCGTGCATCATCCACATGGTGAATATCTTCATCGGCACCTGTTTCATCCGCCCTCCGCGTATTGACCAGAACCTCTCTGAGCTTGCTTTTTAAACGGGAGAGGATCACCGGGCGTGATAAACCTGCCTGGATCCCTCCGGAGATCAGTTCCGTCTTTGAAAGCTTCACCGAAGCCGGAGTAACCAGGATCATCCTTGATTTTTGTACCAGAGGATCTCTTTTGACAGAGGCCGCAAATTGCAACCCGTTGAGGTCAGGGATCTCATAATCGAGCATGACAATTTCGAAAGGTTTCGAGAGCCTGGCCTGCGCGGTTATCATTTTCAAAGCTTCTGCCGCCGTACTACACCATTTTGTCTCCGCCTCCCAACGCTCAAAGTAGGCTTCAAAAATCCGGCGCCTTGCCTGCGAGGGATCGACAAGCAGAATTTTCACCCCGCGCAGTAGGTCCTTCATCGGATCGGCTGAATCGGCATCACGGTAACGTTCAAATACTACTGTGAATGAAAAGGTCGTCCCTTCTCCGGCTTTACTCTCCACATGGATCTGCCCGTCCATCCGACTGATAATACGCCGCGCGATGGCCAATCCCAATCCTCCGCCTCCGTATTTCTGAGTTTCATCGGGATTCAGTTTCGCAAAAGAGGTGAAAAGCTTTTTCTGCCCTTCTTCAGAAATTCCGATCCCCGTATCCGAAATATTGAACCTCACGGTGACATTTTCCTCATCCCATTCCACGAATTCCGCTTCAATGTGCACCTCGCCTTTTTCCGTGAATTTGATGGCATTATCGGCAAAGATTTTCAGCACCTGACGCAACCGGACCGGATCTCCGATCAATTCGGCCGGGATGTTCGGGTCTTGGAATGATAGGATTTCAATGCCCTTTTCTTCTGCCTGGCTAAGCATCGAACAGGTCAACTCCTCGACGACCTGATGAATGTTGAATGGTTTTTCATGAAAATCAAAATGGCCTGCATCAATCTTCGAATATTCGATGATGTCGTTGAGAATCGACATCAGGTTGGTGGCCGATTTCACAAGAACGCCAAGATATTCTTCCTGTTCGCGGGTCAGTTTCGATTGTTTCAGAATCTCTGCCATGCCGATCACCCCGGCCATCGGAGTATAGATTTCGTGCGACATGTTGGCAAGAAAACGGCTTTTTGTTCGACTGTCATCCTCTGCCTTTTCCCGGGCTTCGAAAAGCTGAATTTCTTTTTTCTTGCGCTCATTAATATCGATCAGCACACCCGATAACCGTTTCGGATTCCCCAGAATATCCGCTTCCACAATGCTCCCTTTATCCAGGTACCACCTCCAGGTTCTATCCTGAGCAGTAAGCCGGTATTCCGATTCATAACTCTGAACCTTGCCGTTAAGCAGGTTGTCGCGTACCAACAGGGTTTGCTGATAATCCTCCGGATGAATCAGCCGGGAATATTCCTTAAATGTCGAAGGTAAGCCGGACGGTCCGACGGTCAGCAGATCGGAGATCCGATCGCTGAATACCAGGTTCCCGGAAGAACAATCGAAATCCCACCATATCACCTCACCACCCTGCAAAGCCTTACCAATCCTCATGTTCTCGACTGACAGTTCCTGCTCGAGTTGCTTAAGCTTTTCGTTCGATTCCTGGTAGATTTTCTGTAACTGACCCCATTGTTGTGATGCCAGTTTTAATTTCTTGTTTTCAAGCTCCAGCGCCTTGATCCTGAGTTCCATTTCTTCATTCATAATGATTCAGGTGTTAAAACATAAAAACAAAAAAATTATCTCAAATCGGGATATATCAGATCGGTTCCACATCGCAGCTCGCTCAGGTAATGCTTTGCTTTCGCGACAAACCTTTCGGGGATGATTGAACCATGCTGGGGGAGAATTGCTTTTATATCCAGAGATCTTATCCTGGAAAGGAATCCCTTAACAGCCACATTCCCGGCCATGTAGTCAAGGTGAAACAGGTTGAGTTTCAGTTCATGATTCCTGAAATCGCTGACTACCAGATGCCAGTCCATGTCGATGGCCGCCCAGATGTCACCCGACAACAGAAAGCCGGAAGTTTCATCAAAGGAGGTAAAAGCGCCGGGGAAATGCAGAAACGGGGATTCGATAAACCGCACCTTCCGGCCCGAACTGAACGTAAAATCCGGATCTTCATTGATGTTGGTGAATTCATAGTCGCTCCGCCCATAATGGGGCAACAGCAGGTTGGTCCTGACCGAGGTGATGATCCTGATCTGAGGATTCAGGTCCAGCCAGTTAACCATGCAGGCTGCAACATCAGGATCCTGGTGGCTCAGAATCATTGCGGTCACCTTTAGCGGATCGGTGATCTGCGAAACCCTGTTTAAAATGAATCCGAAAGAAGAGACCCCGCCTGGATCCACAATCAGCGCCTCATCTCCGTCGGCGATCAGGTAGGCATTGCACCTGAAAGCCGTATCTTCAGGCCACCCGAGCCAGTAAACTGCATGAGGGCCATCGGAAAACAAGGGTGTCGGGGTGTCGTAACGCTCCCGGAAGTTCCGACCCAATTCTTCGAGATCAATTGTATTCATATCGATTATTTTGATTTTCGATGAATTCCGCATTCCCTGAACTGGGGTAGCTCCCACCACCACCGGCCTGAACGGATATCCTCGCCGGGGGCTACCGGACGCGTACATGGCATGCAGCCGATACTCGGGTAACCCTTCCGGTGTAGTTCGTTAACCGGTACATGAAACCGGGAGATATAATCCCAGACTTCATCATTTGTCCAGTTGATCAGCGGATTGACTTTAATCAGGTCCATCTCCGTTTCCCATTCCACCAGCGGGGTATCGGAGCGGGTAATCGATTGCTCCCTGCGCAGGCCGGTAATCCAGACTTTCATCCCCTGCAGCGCCCGGGTCAGTGGTTGAATCTTCCTGACATGGCAACATCTTTTCCGGTTTTCCACACTTTCGTAAAACAGGTTCACGCCACGGGTTTTCACCATTTCCTCCACCTCGGCAGCATCCGGAAAACAAACCTGAATATTACAATGGTACTTTTTCCGGGTTACTTCAATCAGATCGTAGGTTTCCTGGAACATACGACCGGTATCCAGGGTGAAAATAAACAAGTTCCCCGGAAGGGTCGAAATCATATGGGTGATAACCTGATCCTCCGCGCCCAGGCTGGTTGAAAAAGCGATTCTTCCCCGGTATTCCTGTAAAAACCATGAGAGCAGTTCTTTAGCCCCGCTCTCCTTAAACCGGGAATTTAGAGACTCAATAAATTGTTGCATCTCTGAAAATCGTCAAAATTTTTGTGAATTTACAAAAAGAAAAGGTCAAAACAATTATTAAGTTTTTTATATGATTTTAATTCATGTTAATTCATTAAGTTTGACGCAAATATTTTCTCCATGCAAATTCATTTTATTGCCATCGGTGGCAGCGCCATGCATAACCTTGCCATTGCACTTCATAAAAAAGGTTACCGGGTTTCGGGTTCCGATGACGAGTTGTTTGAACCATCAAAAAGCAGGCTTGACGGTTATGGTCTTCTTCCGGAAACGGTGGGGTGGGACCCTGAAAGGATCACCCCGGATCTCGATGCAGTCATTCTCGGTATGCACGCTAAATCAGATAACCCGGAACTTATAAGGGCCAGGGAACTCGGGATCAGAATCTTTTCCTATCCCGAATACCTGTATGAGCAGTCGAAAAATAAAACCAGAATCGTTATCGGGGGAAGTCATGGTAAGACAACGATCACGGCCATGATCCTCCATGCTCTGAAACATGCCGGAATGGATTGTGATTACATGGTGGGAGCACAGCTCGATGGGTTTGAAGTCATGGTAAAGCTGAGTCATGAAGCAAAAATTATGGTCATAGAAGGAGACGAATATCTCACCTCTCCCATTGATCCCCGACCGAAATTTCATCTTTATATTCCCGATATCGCCGTTCTGAGCGGGATTGCATGGGATCACATGAACGTTTTCCCGACTTTCGACTGTTATCTCGACCAGTTCAGGAAATTTACGGATCTCATCACACCGGGAGGATGTCTGATTTTTTCTGAAGATGATCCGGAACTGATTAAAATATCCCGGTCCATCAGAAAAGATATCAGGGTCTTTCCTTATACTGCTCCACACCATACGATCACCGGCGGTGTGACTCATTTGATACTGGGAGATCAAACTTTCCCGCTACAGATCTTCGGACGACATAACTTAATGAACCTGAGCGCTGCGTTGAAAGTTTGTACTTTACTTGGGTTGAAAGAACATGAATTCTTCGCAGCCATGACCACTTTCAAGGGTGCCTCGAAACGGCTGGAACTCATCTCAAAAAATCCGTCCACGGCTGTGTACAAGGATTTTGCACATGCCCCTTCAAAAGTCAGGGCAACCCTCGCCGCGGTAAGGGAACAATTCCCGGGGAGGTCGGTGATAGCCTGTCTCGAATTACACACATACAGCAGCCTGAACCGGGAATTTCTCCCGCATTACGCCGGCACACTTGACGCGGCCGATCTGGCCATGGTATACTTCAATCCCCATGCGCTCCAGCTAAAAAGATTGCCTCCGATAACCAAAGAGCAGATCTTTGAAGGATTTGCAAACAGCGCCCTTCAGGTATTCAACGATTCGGGATCATTACAGGAAATGATTCTGAGCCTGCCGACAAAAAACAGTGTTTTTTTGTTGATGAGCTCCGGCAATTACGACGGAATGGATCTGCAGCAACTTGGAAAACAGCTCACCAGCCAGTGATTGGATCTTTTATCCATTCATGGATATCAGAAATTCCTCATTGGTTTCGGTAAATTTCATCTTTTCCTTGAGAAATTCCATGGCTTCCAGCGGGTTCATATCGGCCAGGTGGTTTCGGAGGATCCAGATCCTGCCCAGAACATCCTTTTCGAGTAGCAGGTCCTCCCGGCGCGTACTGGATGAAACGATGTCGATGGCCGGATAGATACGTTTATTCGACAGTTTGCGGTCCAGCTGCAATTCCATATTCCCGGTTCCCTTGAACTCTTCAAAGATTACCTCGTCCATTTTGGAGCCCGTTTCGATGAGCGCCGTCGCAATGATGGTCAGAGAGCCTCCATTCTCAATTTGTCGCGCGGCGCCGAAGAACCGTTTGGGTTTCTGAAGCGCATTGGCTTCGACACCACCCGAAAGAACCTTACCCGATGCAGGTGCAACTGTATTATAAGCCCGTGCGAGCCGGGTTATCGAATCGAGCAGGATTACCACGTCATGACCGCATTCGACCAGCCGCTTTGCCTTTTCAAGTATGATATTGGAGATGCGTGCATGACGTTCGGCCGGTTCATCAAAGGTAGATGAGATCACCTCTGCCTTGACGCTGCGCTGCATATCGGTGACCTCTTCAGGACGCTCGTCGATGAGGAGAATGATCATGTAAACATCGGGATGGTTGGCGGCAATGGCGTTGGCGATCTCTTTGAGGAGCACCGTCTTTCCGGTTTTGGGCTGAGCCACGATCAAACCCCGCTGGCCGAACCCGATCGGAGCAAACATATCGATGATCCGGGTCGACATGGTCTCACCATGATGACCCGTCAGCTTGAACTTTTTCATCGGGAAGAGCGGCGTCAGATAATCAAAGGGGATGCGGTCACGGACCTCTTCAGGTTTGCGGCCGTTGATAAGGTCGACCTTGATCAGGGGAAAATACTTTTCACCCTCTTTGGGCGGACGGATCGTCCCGCGAACGGTGTCGCCCGTTTTCAGACCGAATAACTTGATCTGTGACTGGGAAACATAGATATCATCGGGAGAATTGAGATAGTTATAATCAGAGGAACGCAGGAACCCATAACCATCGGTCATAATCTCAAGCACGCCTTCACTCACGATGATCCCTTCAAACTCAAAGGTGTATTCCTCCCGGTGGCGTTCCTGAAACTTTCTCGGAAATTCACGGCTTTTCCGCTCATCGGCAACAGCAGTAACATTCGAATCCTCAGCAATCTCAGGTTCGGTTTCCGTTTTCACGACAGGTTGTTCAACAGGTTCAGCTACGACAACCGGCCGTTCAACCGGTTCTTCATAATCAAACCGTTCCTCGGCAGCAACGGGAAGATCGGGAATCGACATCTTCACCAAGGGTTCGGCAACAGGCTTGTCGCCGAAATTGCGATAAGGCTTTTTATCGCGCATCTGCCTTTTATTTCTGTTCTGACGGGGATCTCTTCCCTGGTTTGGATCATGCACCTGACGCGTAGTTTCGGGGCGCGCTGTAATTGCCGGATCATCAGTCGCCGCAACAGTGACAGGTGTTTTCGGCTCAGCAGGTACCTCGGCAACCGGATTTACTTTTTGATTCGGGTTTTCACGGTTCTGATTTCCCTGATCCTTCCGGGGCCTTCCCCGGAATCCCTTTTCCTTCTGCTTCTTCTCCTCTTTCAGGATCTCCGGCGTGGGATTCAGTGCCTGATGGTCCAGGATTTTGTAAATAAGATCCTGCTTCTCGAGTTTGTCAACCTTTGAAATATTGAATTCTCTTGCTATTTCTCTTATCTCCGACAGCTCCTTGCCATCGAGGGAAATAATGTCATACATAAAGATAATGTTTAATTAATAAATTGTCAGTTTAGCACAACCTAGTTTAAAAAAAAGAAATTGGAATGTAGTCGCTACAGAATCAGACTGCGGAGGTTTAAATCGCTGCAAATATAAGAACAATTTAATGATTAGCAAGTTTTTTTTCAGGCCGGACCATTCCCTTGAAATTCTTTCCTAATTTCGCATTTTCTTAAAAGTCCTTAACCATGTTACAACGCATTCAAACATTGTACCTTGCAATTGTCGCCCTGGCTTGCGTGCTGCTCTTTTTCTTTCCGTTGGCAGCATTTTTCAATGAGCTTGAAGGGAATTACAAACTGTTCATTTACGGAATCCGGAGTCTCGATCCTGAACCCAGGGTCGTTTTCAGCGCGTTCTTTACCCTACCCCTTGTGGCGTTGGTCGTCGTTTCATTTCTCCTGACCATCATCACCATCGTCTCTTATAAAAAAAGATGGCTTCAGGTCAGGTTGTGCGCATTCAACGTGATCACCAACATTGTATTGATCATGGTGATCTTTTTCTTTTATGCTCCCCACATTACAGGTATTACGAAAGTGGATCCCGAGTACAATTATTTCGGGATGCTGCTTCCACTCATCGCGCTCGCCATGCTGATCCTGGCCACGCGGGCCATAAAAAAGGATGAAGCCCTGGTGAAATCGGCTGACCGTCTGCGGTAAAATTCCGATAAAAAAACGGATCAAGCTTAAACTGCCCTCTGACGGGGCAGATCCAGAACCCTGAGATCGCGTATCTCATTGCCGTCGATGACCAGTTTCACTGCTGTCACGGAGCGGTGAAGCCCCGAGTTCCCTGCAGCCCCCGGATTGATGTGCAGCAATCCGTACTTTTTGTCGTACATCACCTTTAAAATATGGGAATGGCCACTGATGAAAAGTTTCGGGCGTTTCACATCGATGATCTTTCTTATTTCCGGCTGATAATGACCGGGATATCCCCCGATATGGGTCATCATCACGAGGATCGCTCCGGCTTCAAAATATTCAATGAGACTGCATTCCTGCCGCACCTCCTGTCCGTCAATGTTCCCGAAAACGGCTCTTACCCGTTTAAAAGCCTGAAGCGATCTAAGCAAAGCAGCGCTCCCGATATCTCCGGCATGCCAGATCTCATCCACATCGGAGAAGAAATCCAATATTCTGGGATGTACCGTCCCGTGGGTGTCTGAAAGGATTCCGGCTTGCATGTCGATTCTCTGAATGATCGTACAAAAGTGCAAAGGTAATCATTGAAAACTTAAAAAAGCTTACCTTTACTGTTCAATCGCACACCAATGAGCCCGCTTAAACCCATCCTGATCGCGTTGCTTACCTTAGCAACCCTGACCCTGTTCAGCCAGTCACTGACTATATTGACCTATAACATCCGTTATGATAATGACGGGGATGGTATCAATGCCTGGTCCGAACGCAAAGCCTGGGTCTGTGAACAGATCCATAAAGCCTCACCCGGAATCTTCGGAATACAGGAGGGACTCCGGCAACAGTTGGAATTCCTGGATGCTGCATTTCAGGGTTACGCCCGTATCGGAGTCGGCAGAGAAGATGGCAGAACCAAAGGTGAATTTTGCGCCATCTATTACAACAGGAACCACTTCAGGTTACTTCGGTCCGGTACCTTCTGGTTATCCGAAACGTCCCGAAAGCCTTCGAAAGGATGGGACGCAGCTTGTGAACGGATCTGTACATGGGGACTTTTCAAAGATGTTGCAACCGGAAATAAATTCTGGGTATTCAACACCCATTTCGACCATATAGGAATTACTGCCCGAAAGAACAGCGCACTGATGATCATTGACCGGGTGAAAAAGATGAATAAGGCAGAGCTGCCGGTGATCCTGATGGGAGATCTGAATTGCGAAAACCAAACTGAACCGGTCAGGATACTGACAACTATTTTCCAGGACTCCAGAAC
>JAQWBQ010000030.1:21770-39181 GCA_028706295.1 Bacteroidales bacterium | reverse complement strand
TGACCAGTCAACCAGCGAAAAATCAATATGTTCCATATATTTCAGGTTTGTTAAAACAATGTATGGATATTGCGTAAAGAATGAGTAAATTGTTCGAAATCAGGTGAACTCGTGGAAATTGCATCCGGAAATAATAAAAATCTGATCACAAATATAAACATTTGAAGATATAATGAAAATATTATGATCATATTCTGTCGGGATATCCGGCAGGGGGAGATTAAATGGTTTTATTAGCCACAGAATCCTCAAATATCATATGGATGACCTTAATTTAATACCGAATTTTGATGAAAATGCAAAGAGTTTGTTCAGAGGAAGTGATATAGAGAGGAACAGCAATTCATTATTAGTAAAATTGTTACGATTCTGAAAAGCCGGAATAGGGGAGAAGAGAAGCCAGCCGGCCTGCCGCGTCCACGGCAGTAAAAATAAAACTCCCTGAAACAGCCTTTTCAGACTCTGGATTTTGTGAATTTATAATCCAAACTTCTGTCAAAACCGTGAGGTTAAAGCGTGTGAATCGTACGATTTCTGCAGAAATGTTCAGCGTCATCCCCACTCTGATCGGTTTGATAAATTTTACATCTTTTATTCGTGCTGTAACCAGTGATTGACCGGTAAACGATTTTGCGGTAAGGTAGGCGGTTTCATCCATCCATTTCAGCGCATTGCCACCAAACAACATTTCCTGATCATTCAGATGTTTTGGTAAAACCAGTCGTGACTGGCTAAAAAGATACGATTCTTTCAAGGTGCAACATTTAGTCTTTAAGAATTGGTTTTTACTCCGAATTTTCAGACAAATCTCATCAATGGTATTTTGGGATTTGCCATGCAAAATTAATACTTATTGTTAATTATGAACATATGATCATTTACTTTTCCCTTTTTTATAGTGATCACCATCAATAATCCGTTTCATTTTCCAAAATGATTCCGGTATTTCTCAATGTTTTTTGAAAAGGAGATGGATCCCTTTGTTTATGCTTTCTTGCGAAGCGAAGGGTCAGCCATTTTAAAGATATACAGGATTAACCATCCGAGGAAACCACCGATCAGCATTCCCGCCAGCACATCGCTGGGATAGTGAACTCCCAGGGCGATCCGTGAATAACCGACCAGCAAGGCCCAGGTGACAGCCGTGATGGTAACAGACTTTCGTCTGAAACACAGCGAAAGGGTCACGGCAAGGGCAAATGCCTCCATCGAATGGCCAGATGGGAATGAAGATTCACCGCCTTCCGATCGTTTTTCGATATGTTGATGGGTATAAAAGGGTCTTTCACGGTAGATCAATGACTTCATTACAGGGCTGACGACTGCTACCATTATCAGAACGATTGCAAGGATCAGCGAATAATACCGGAGCAGGGATTGTTTTCTGATGAAAGAGAAGATGAAAACCATGATTACGACTGCGATACTGACGTAAGTAGTGACCGAGGAGATGAATTGCAAAAAAGGGATCGAACCGGGAATATAATGATGGTTAAACCAGGATAGTAGTGCCGTATCAATCGCTGTTAAACTGTTCATGAAGAGAATGACCTGAAAAACAAAACTATTTGTGGAGTCATGCAGCAAAAATAGGGTTTATATCCGTTATTTATTACATAAAATTTTATTATGAACAAATGTTCACTAAATTTGCAAAAAATGAAATTCTCACAAGTATGCCACATTTAAATGGAACGGGGCCTGAAGGAAAAGGATCGCAGTCAGGCCGCAATCTTGGTCTTTGTGCTAAAGATTCCCCGGAAGAGTCCCTGAAGAAATTGGGAAAAGGAATGGGAAAAAGACGAAAGTCGGAAGGCGGAACCGGTCAGGGTCGAAGGTTGAAAAGTACCGATCAAATAAAAAACGAAAAAAATGGATAAACTCTTTGAAAAATTGCCCCTGGATGGGGTTAAAAACATTATAGCTGTTGCTTCGGGAAAGGGCGGAGTCGGAAAATCGACCGTGGCGGCCAATCTGGCTGTTGCGCTGGCGCGAAACGGATTCAGAACAGCATTGGTCGATGCCGATTTGTATGGCCCATCGATTCCACGGATGTTTGGCATCGAATCGATGCGCCCGGAAATGACCGCTCAGGGGGAAAAAGAGTTGATGCTTCCGATTGAAAAGTTTGGCGTCAGCATCATGTCGATCGGTTTTTTTGTCGCACCGAATCAATCGTTGATCTGGCGTGGCCCGATGGCATCTTCGGCCATGACCCAGCTTTTCGAAGAAACCTTTTGGGATGGCATAGATTATATGATTCTTGATTTTCCTCCGGGCACCGGTGATATTCAGTTGACAGCCGTTCAAAAACTAAATCTTACAGGAGTCATTATTGTGACTACTCCGCAGGGTATTGCCCTGAATGACGTCCGGAAAGCGGCTTCCATGTTCAACAACCCCGATATTAAAGTGCCTATCCTGGGAGTTATCGAAAACATGTCATGGTTTACACCGGCAAACCATCCCGAAGAGCGGTATTATATTTTTGGTTACGGCGGAGGCGAAACAATTGCCGAAGAATATCAGACGGAATTGTTGGGAAAAATTCCTCTGGTATCTGAAGTAGGAGAAGCGGCCGAAAAAGGAAAAAGTATTTTCAGTCAGACGAATCAAGTTGTCGTGGAGGAATTTGAAAAGATTGCCAAATCGATTCTCCAAATGCTATAATCGGGCGGCCTTCGAAATCGGGCACCCTGAACGGCCTGGTCATCATAAAACCACCTGACTTTCAAATCATCCATTACTGCCCGGATGGGTTGTTACTGAAAAGATCCCTGAACCGGAGCTTTGGGAAACCTGACTCCGGTATTTTTTGAGATCACCCGGCCCCTGGCATCTTTTTCATCACAACGGCTTGCAACCACCATCCATGAGAAAGGAACATCTGAAGTTCCCTTCATCAGCTCTTTCACATCAAATCCTTCGGCCGACTTTTTCGTAACGTAAACACCTTTGCAGTCGCCTTCCATTTGTATAAATACCTTCAACGGATGATGCTCATCCACAACAATGTTATTTGTAAAAACAGGATCGAGCGTAATATGACAACTACCGCCGTTCAACTTGCCGGCGCCATGATCGGATAATAAAATTTCAGGTGATTCAGGACAAAACATCGATACTTTTTCACCTGACGGCGTTGAAGCAATCGTCGCAACACTACCCGTACCGGTGATTTTGTAGCTGGTTCCGGAGAAAACAGCGCCAACCCAGGCGTAAGCAGTTCCCGATGAAAAATATCCACCTGAGCGGTCACCGGAAGTTTTAAGATTGGATCCAAGAATGGCTGGATAGGTGCTTGAATTTTCGGCATAAATGGCATTGGTGCCCTCTGTGGCGTTGTTTTTTACATACAAGGTACTGTAGAGGTTGCTTGAATTTAAAGCATAAATGGAATTACCGCTGGTTGCAACTGCTGCCAGGGTAGTGAAAGAACCACTATTGGAGGCATAGATGGTAGCTTGGGAACTGCTGTTATTTTGAGCAAACAGTGTATTTCCGATACCTGAATTCAAACCAAGCGTAGGCCCGTCGGCATTGTTTTGAGCCCAGATGGTATACCTTTCTGAGCTTTCATTTTCAGCAAACAGCGCATTTCCCTCAGAGGCGATGGCTGCGATCGTGGTGAATGAGCCATTGTTTTTTGCATATACCGTGCTGTTGTCGTTGCTCGAATTCTCAGCGTAGATTCCGTTTCCGGTAGTACAGTTCAAACCAAAAACCGGACCTGTTGATTTATTTCTCGCCCAGATTGTATGATTGACCGGACTTGAATTCTCAGTATACAGCGCATGACCTGTTTGAGCCAGTGCAGCAAATGCAGTGAAAGACCCATTATTGGTGGCGAAAATCGTACTGTTGGAATCGCTGTTGTTCTCCGCGTACAAACCAAATCCCTTTGAACCGGATAATCCCATAACAGGACCGGTTGAATCATTCTCCGCCCAAATAGTGTAGTAAGCCGGACTGGCATTTATTGCATACAGTGCGTTGCCTCCGGATGACTGATCGTAAATTCCTGTCGAGGTTCCTGCATTGTGTAACCACACGGTGGCATGGGTCGAACTGGCGTTAGAGGCGATAATTGCGTTGCCCGAAATAGCTTCAGCCGAAATAACGGTTGATATATTGAAGGGATTAAAATGGATAAATCTTGCCGCCGGCCCCATTCCTGAGGTCTGAACCCTCATTGCCTCAGAAGGATTTATATCGTTCGCAATGGAAAAGGATCCAACGCCTGCACTGCCGGTATTGGTAATGTCGAGTAACGTCGTCGTGGAAGAATAGGTTCCTGCATACGGCAGAGCGAGCATGGCGGTCCATTCGGGTGATGAAGGCGTTCCTTTATTAAGGTAATACTGGCTGACAGAGGTACAAAAAACTATCAATCCATGAGCCGGCAATACAATGGTATGCATCTCGGAATAACTCATCCGGGGTACAAGCAGCCCCCTGGAGTTGGATTTCACATCGAGCATCGCAGAGAGATCGGGTGGTGACTGGTCGTCATTTATAGCAACCTGGGCATATTGACGTAAGGTCATTAATGAAAAGGAAAGAAAGAAAATCGTAGAAAATAAAATGGATTTCATAGCGCTTTATGTTATGTTGTTAAACATAATATTCCTTACCTGTTGCTAAAGATAAGCAAAAAAGTGAGGGAAACTATGATGTTCCATTTAATTTTGGAATCCTCCGTATTTTTTAATTATCCCCCGCTCTTTTATGAAAGACCAGTTTTCTGATGTCGGGCATGATGTACCAGACATACAGGATAAGAGAAACCAGTAGGAGCGCTTTCCCTACAATGCAATAAGGACCGCAGAAATAGGAATTACCGAATCCGAAAAGACAGGAAGCACAACCCAGAAGGACCATCAGCAGGTAATCAACCAATAAAAGCAACGGAAGACCAAAACAAAGTTTAACAAACAAATTAATCTTCATCTTTTTTTTGACAAATATAATGAACATATGTTCAAATTATTTTATATTTGAAAAATAATAATCTTTGTTTTGTGGATTAGAAAAATTATCAATATTAATTCATCATTAACAAATTAAAAAAATCGACACATATGGAAGAAAAGCAAATTGTTGCCATGCCCAGGATTGGAGATCCGGCACCGGCGTTTACCGCAGTGACCACACAGGGTCAAATTAATTTCCCGGCCGATTATACCGGGAAATGGGTAATTCTTTTCAGTCACCCGGCCGATTTCACGCCGGTTTGCACATCCGAATTCATGACTTTTGCAACCATGCAAAACGAATTCAAGGCATTGAATTGTGAACTGGTCGGTTTATCGGTTGACGGGTTATACAGTCATATTGCATGGTTGAGGACCATCAAGGAAAAGATCGAATACAAAGGAATGAAGAACGTGGAGGTGACATTCCCGTTGATTGAAGATATTACCATGGAAGTGGCCAAAAAGTACGGAATGATCCAGCCGGGCGAAAGCAATACCAAGGCAGTCAGGGCTGTGTTCTTTATCGACCCAAAGGGGATAGTCCGGGCCATGATTTACTATCCTTTATCCATGGGAAGGAATTTTGATGAGTTGAAGCGGGCGGTGATTGCCATGCAGACTGCCGACAAATTCCAGATTGCCACTCCGGCCGACTGGCGTCCGGGCGACGATGTGATCGTTCCGACGGCAGGCTCCTGCGGTACCGCCAAAGACCGTATGGACGGCAAGGATCCCGATGTTACCTGTTACGACTGGTTCTTTTGCACGAAGAAACTGCCAAAAGAAAAAGTGATCTCCTAATCGGGGAATTGTATATTTTTGAGCATGGAATCAAAAATATAAAGCCATGAAGAAGATCTTTTTGATGATCGCAGCCGCGGCGATACTGGTTTCCTGTCAACAACGTCAGGGAAGCAAGAATGATCACGGCCAAATGTCGATGAAGACCGATTCGGTTGCAGCCTGTTGTGCATCCAAAGATGGTTTATTTATTCATCTGTCGTCGGGTTATGAAAATCCCCATAAAGCGCTGATGGCCCTGAAAATGGCGGTAATGATGTCGGAGCACCAGGATGTACTGGTTTATGTCGATATCAAAGGCGTCGACCTGTTGCTTAAAAGCTCGAAAGACTTGAAGTATAAAGATTTTCCAACCCTTTACGAATTGCTCGATCAGCTCGCGCAGAAAAAAGTGACCGTGATGGCGTGTCCCGCCTGTATGAAGGCAGCCGGTTACAAGCAGGAGGATTTACGCGGAGGTATTATCCTGGCGCAAAAGGATAAGTTCTTTAACTTCACAAAAGGGAAGATAGTCACGCTGGACTATTAACCCGTCAGTTTCATTTCATGACTCAGGACTTGCCCCGAAAAGGTCGCTCCCGAAACGCCACGGCCGATCTGCTGAAAGGATTGGCTGTGCTTTTTATGATCCAGGTGCACGTGATGGAGCAGTTCGGATCCACCGATTCTTACGACAGCCTGATCGGAACTATCTCACTCTTCCTGGGAGGACCATTTTGTGCCCTGGTGTTTCTGGCGGTGATGGGTTACTTCCTGGTAACCGATCGCCATACGTTCAGTTATTTTTTGAAACGGGGGATCTATTTATTCGCGGGGGGCGTGGCGTTGAATGCAGCCAGGTCGGCCCACCTGCTGATACAGATCTTTGCAGGCAAGGTGAACCTCGTTCCCCTCGATTACATTTTCGGGGCCGATATCCTGACCCTGGCCGGGCTGAGCCTGATCATCGTCGGACTTCTCAGGATGGTATTCCGGCAAGCCACATTCGCCTGGGTGATCACCGCGCTGTTGGTGGCCCTGGTCGGACCTTACCTTCCCGGTTTGACTGACTCCCTTCCGGTTTCACCGTATCTCATGGCATTTTTCTGGAATACCGGTGCGTGGAGCTATTTCCCGGTATTCCCCTGGTTGGGGTATGTACTGATCGGGTACGCTTTCAGGTTGCTCATGAAACAACCATATTTTCAGGAGTTCATTGCAAAGGAGCATTTCCGGTATTTCATCATGGGTATCTGGGTGATGATCCTGATCACGATCCCCTGGGCTTCCGGCATTACCCGACATCTGACCGGAACAGGGGGTTATTACCATCACGGAATTTTGTTTTTCGGATGGGCGCTCCTCTTTATGGCCGGATATCTCTGGTTTGCTGAATGGCTTCAGAAACATCAGGGTGAACAGTCATTCCTCCGTATGGTCAGATGGTTCGGGCAACATGTTACTCTGGTATACGTCATCCAGTGGTTGATCATCGGGAACCTTGCGCCGGTTTTTTACCATTCGCAGAATGTTTTCCAGATGGTACTGTGGTTTGGGTTCATCACACTAATCACAGCGCTGCTTTCGCTTGCATATTTAAAAATCCGTGGATTTTTTCAAGGGCTTCATCACGGGTAGACTCATTTACGCTGATCACCAATGGCTCCTCAATCTGCCAGTGGGTGATCACCTTGTCAACAATCCCGGTTCTGACACAAAGAACCAGGTGAACTTCAGTTTTTTCAAGCAAGTGCACAAGCGAAGTTGCCCATCCGTGGCCTGCAATCTCCCAGGGACCGATTTCATCAATGAAAACAACATCATATTCTTGTACTCGTACAGGTGAAAGAATTTCTATGCCCTTTTTAATTGCAGCAGGGTTGAAATAGTACCTCCCGGAATGATCCATTTCAGGGGCGGGTTCGGTCTGCGCAAGGGGCATTATCACGCCGCTGTCAATATCGAGCAGGTTGTACCCTCTTTTTTCGCCGGAGCCCGGTTGTGTGGTTGGTCCTTCACTATCGCAACCAGGTCGGGCCACCTCTAACTGTAAGGTCGTTTCATCCGCATTGTTGCTGTGAGCGGTTTCACCGGTCGGCAGCGTAGTGGGGCGGGCAAATCTCGTCGGGGCAATGATTCCCCCAATCCGGATCCCGCCTGTTTTCATTTTTTCGGCTAACCATAAAGCCAGGGTAGATTTTCCGGATCCCGGGATTCCGATAATGATAACCACCTTCCGGGTTTTTGCATTTTTCGTCCGGTAACCGGCAAGCCAGATATCTGCATGATCGATGAACTTTCTGAGTGAAAGCAAGGGATTCCTTCGGATCTCTTTCCATGGAGGCAGACCTGCCAACGCAAAGGGGAGGGTGGCAAACGCTATTTCAAGCGCCATTGGCAGTTTCCTGAACCAGGTCCGGAGAAAAAATCCGCGGATAACCGGATTGCTCAGTTCCTTTGCCAGCGCTGAAAAGCCAATCATCATTACGGCTGCCCTGAAATTCATCTCCAGTCCGGTAATGAAACCATCTTTCCAGGTCAATCCCCCGCTGTTCAATTTGGTTACCAGAAACCCCGAAAGCATGGTGATGACTACGAAGAGGATCCAGAATTTGGGTTTTAACAGTTTGTTGACGGCGCCACGGTACCGTATCAACCAAACAAGCAACAGGAATGTTCCCGCAATGAAACCTGTGGCCGGCCATGGAGAATTGAGCAGGAACAAAACCGTTACCATGCCCGCCATAGTCAAACCCAGGAACAGGAAGGAGTATCTGAAAGCAGGTGCATCCGCCGGTTTCGTTGATGGTTCCATTGCCTCCTGACCGGTTGACTCCACGGGAAGTATCGCTCCGGCAGGCTTTTTCCCGATCAGGATCCCCATGACCGCGGCCAGCGCTCCTGTCACAAGGTATATCGACCAAAGCAACAGGATGGGTGTCCATGGATCCAGTTTGCCGAGACCAAGTTGATTTCCGGCATAGAGGACCATGGAGGTGTACAGGTCGATCATGTTGAATCCATAATAAATCAACAGGTTGATGATCTTATGTACCAGGTTCCACGACATGGCCAGCATCCCCCCGACAATAAATCCGGGGTAACTCCGACCTGAAATCCTCACCGGAATCTCAAGTAACAATGATTCGAGCAGAATGGCGACCATGGGTCCGAAAATCACGGCGCTTGGCGATACCGATTTCATCACGGCGCAGATCAGACCCGCGCGCCAGATCAGTCCCTTCTCCTTCCAGCGCATGCTCATCGAAACGAGAACCATGATCCCGATTCCGGTCAGCAGGATGCTGCTGAAAGGTACCCGCAGGTTATGGAGAAAGCTGCCCAGGATGATTTCCGATGAGGCCCAGAGCGATCCGGTCACTGCTGCCTTCATCCAAACCATTCCGACGGATATGCTTTTATTTTCCATGAGTCTTATCCATGTAAGGGAATATCGTCGTATGTTTGCGTGCAACCGGCAGTGAGAATCGTATAAACCGGCCCGCTGACCTTTGCCCGACCGGCACAACTGTATGCATAGATCCTGCTTTCGAATATCAGGATTAAAAGTACAGAAAAATTCTACTGCAGGAAAATTATCAATTTGTTTTCTAAATGAACATATGTTCAAATAAATTAATTAAATTTGCCGATTATGCCGCGACCCAAAAGAAAACGTTTGGTGAACCGTCCCCCGATCATGGAGGGATTCAAACCATTTGGAATTCCAATGACCGAACTTGAACCCGTGATTCTCTTTTACGAGGAACTTGAGGCGATCAGGTTACTTGATTATGATGGAATGACCCAGGTGGAAGCTGCGCGAAGCATGCTGGTTTCCCGTCCCACACTGACCCGTATCTATGAAAAGGCCCGGCGTAGTATTGCAGCGGCCCTGGTTGAAGGGAAAGCCATATTCATTGAAGGCGGCGATTATCATACCAACGAATTCTGGTACCGGTGTGAATCCTGTTTTCAATTGATCATTAGCGATACCGTTCAGGACCGGTGCAAATATTGTAATTCAAAAGATTTACGCCTACTTACACGGGCCCCGGCACAAAAAGAAACGGAGCAAATGCAGGAAAAGGGAGGATTCTGTATCTGTCCGGACTGTAACATCCGGATACCTCACGAAGAAGGGGTTCCATGCAGAGAACGGGTATGTCAGCGTTGCGGTAAGAGGATGATGCGGGAAAACAGTTATCACCACCAATTATATCTAAAAAAGAAAGGAAAGAAAGATGAAAGTAGCAGTTCCCAGTGAGGATGGAGTATTTTTATCACAGCATTTCGGAAGGACTCCGGGATTTGCAATTTTTGAAGTTGCCGACGGCAACATCGTCAAACGGGAGTACCGTGCCAATACCTTTACCGGTCATGTTACGGAACAACATCACGGAATGGGAAATCACGAAGACCATGACGAGGATCATGCCGTGAGAACACACGGACGGATTCTCGCTGCACTTGGCGATTGCGACGTTGTGATTGCCGGCGGTATGGGACGAAAGTTGTTTGAGGATTTTTCGGAGCATGGTAAACGCATTTATATTACGACCCAGATCGAGGTAAAAAAAGCGGTTGAACTATTCCTCGCCGATGAGCTCTCGAGCGATAAACCGGCTTGCAGGGGGCACCAATAGAAGAATGGACAATTGACAATGGACAATTGAAAATGGACAATTGAAAGTTGAAAATAGAAAATTGAAGGAGGCTGGCGCTTTTTTAGTTTTTTGCCGGTAGCCTTGTTACAGGTTGGATCGTAAAGACATCCGCCCCATTTTCTTTGATGACCTGCATGGCCGGTTGTTTCTGCATGATGTTGCCACCCCACTGATTGAAGTCAAAAAGGTGGGGCCCTTCGAACCACCTTTCGATATTCATCGCAAGTCGGAACACAAGTGAATCCCGGTCGTTCAGGGTAAAGGATGATCCGGGAAGACTGACTTTAAAATAATTCTGCACGAAAGCATAGATGGAATCCGTGTTATAGCCGGTTCCATGATAAAGCTGCCCGATGCCAAGGTGGAGGTTGAAAGGCATCAGCAATCCGGTAGTATCCATCCATTTACCGTTGATCATCATGTAATGGTAGCCCCCGCCCAGTACCGACGGCCAGGCCATGTTCACTTCCGGAGGGTTGACAAACATAAAAGATTTGTTCTTCTCTTCCGTAATGCCAAAAATAAAACTGATGGAATCGTAAATACCGGGTTCAATTTTATCTAAAAACGGATGGACCAGGGTGGAAGGAATGGCATCGTCGATATAAAAAATGTCCTGCCAGTCTTTGATCATACGGCTTCCACCGTCGTTGCGGTAAAGCGTAATATCCGAGATAAAGTACATGACATCTGTGACAAGGTACTGATTCCCGGCGGCATTCGTGTAAAGGAGCTGGTTTTTCACAACCGGCTTGCCATCGATCTTTTGGTCGAACCTGAAGGTGATCCTTCCATAAGGTTGATCGGCCGGGTCTTCCTCACTTTTTTTACATGAAGCGATGAAGATCGTGACGACCAGTAGGGCCAGCAGGTATCGGTGAATTCGGAGAAGGCTCAATGTGGATGATTCAAAATTCAAATTAGGGATTAGAGATCAGCGATTAGCGAATAGGGTATGGGATTTCTTATTTTCCATTTTCCGTTTTCCGTTTTCCGTTTTCCGTTTTCCATTGTCAATTGTCCATTATCCATTGTCCATTGTTTAAAATCTAAAAATCGCGTTCACATAAAAGACCCTTCCCGGTTCGTAGAGGGGGTTTGTGCTGCCGATCATCCGCCGGTTGAGGTGTTCGTAGTAAGGGGTGTCGAAGAGGTTTTCGATGCCTCCCGTCACGGAGATGAATTTCCAGGGGCTGTACCTTAGCGCAATGGCAGCCGTGACGAACCCGGGGGTTGTTTGTTCACCATAGGACTCCGAAACCTTCATTTGAGCGTTAACCAGCCTTACTGTGACCGATGGAATCAGTTTGTTTTTAAAGAACCGGTAGCCGCCCCTGACGGATCCCTCGAGGGGTGGAATTTCAGGCAGGGGATCATTTTTAACCGATTCCTGATCTGTGACCTGTCCTCCTGAAACAACATACCTTACGGCATCCGGTTGAATCCCCCAGGTTGCGGCAGCGTTCAGCGTACAAAACCATTGCTTCGACGCCGGTGATTGCCAGGTGACCTCAAATCCGGTCAGATAAACGGCATCGGCATTATAAAATTGTTTTACACCCGGCGCTCCCTGGGTGGAGGGCTTGATGACTGACGGAGGCAAGACTTTCCCGGTGATATAGTTGGTAATCAATGAAAAGAATCCACCGACCGAGAAGACCCCGATTTCCGGGTGGCGCCAATCGACAGAAAGATCGGCTTGCCAGTTGTGTTCAGGCTTCAGTTGTGGATTGCCGAGATAATCGTAGGAATCGAACTGAACCGGCATCAGTTTGATGAATCGTTCCAACAGCGAAGGGCTGCGTGTACCCAGACCCAGGGCTCCGTTCAGGTAGAACCCATGCGGTAACCGAATCCTGGCTCCCAACCCGAAACTTACATTAAAGAAGGCCGAAGCTGTTTTGTCGAAATAGGAATTGCCATCTTTCACGAGCCGAAAGGTGTCCTGCGAATGGGCCTGGTTGTAGTCGAACCGGAGGGCTGCCGTTAACTCGGTGTTTTTTAATGGAATCATGTATTCCCCGAAAAGTCCCGCGTTCCGGTAACCGGCATCGTTCCACACATTGGTGTGTTTGACCGAGATAAACGTGTCGCCCTCCATGATCATCTTCATGGTCATCACCTTTTCACCGTTCTTCCAAACATCTTCGTAGTCAATTCCGGCCAGGATCGAATGATTGCCTGCTTTATGCACCGTTACCAGTTTTCCGCCGACATTCCTTGCATCGACCGTCGTAACCGCCTGCATCGTATTTGCCGAAGCCCGGTTCAGGTTATCCATCACATGGTGAACCAGGCTGAAATAAGTCTGGAACTGGAGGCGCTCCCATGTTTTGGAAATATTTTCGGAGGTGAAGTTCACCGATGCAACATGGGTCTGATCGAGTCGTTCATCCATCGGAAGCGCCGGGAACCGAACATTTTTTCCCTGGTCGTACAGGTAATTGACAATCAAACTGTTTTTTGCACCGATCGCAAACCCCAATCCGGCTGAACCGTATAACTTCTGAAATGAGGAGTTGTACAGTTCCTTGTTCCCCGCCGTGTAGCTTCCGTATCCCTTGAATCCGCCGCCGGCATTGAAAAAGACCCTTTTGTTGCCCCCTTCGAGATAAATATGTTCCCGTTGACCATTCCAGTTGGACTCAAAACCATACAAGACCTTTCCGTGAATCGACGGGGCTTCCCAGGGATGTGGCCGGGCGGTCTGCAGGTTGATCAAGGCTCCCATCACAGGCCCGTATTTAAGGATGTAGGGACCCTTGATAACCTCGATTTGGTCGATGTTCTCACTTTCAACATGCGATGCCACGGGATCCATCCTGTTGGGACAGCCTCCCTCAATCTTCACACCGTTATTCAGCAGCACCGACACCTGGTTATATTTAAAGCCCCTGACAACCGGGTCGATCGATACCCCACCCTTGCGGATACCTGCCACATTGGGTTCCTGACGAAGAAAATCGCCGATATCGCGAACGGGCGCGTATTCAATCCTGGGCGCCCTGATCAGGATTTCCCGGAAGCCTTTCTTGTTTACCCCAATAATTTCTACCTCTTGCAGCATTAAGGTGTCCTGGTTCATCTGGGCAAAAACATCGAAAGCCGTGAGCTGAAAAAGTAACAGGAATCCCAGGAAAATAACCGGTACTTTGGCTCCTGAAGAAGCGGATCGAAATGGCCTTGATACAACCATCATAATTTCGTTTTGTGATTGCCGGATCAGGCAATGGATCATGAAAACCTTCTGATGCAAAGGTCGCTAATATTGTCTTCATGATCAAATTCGACAAACTTTTCTTTCTTTTAGCGGGTGTAAAAGAAAAAGGGTGACATTGATTTTATGCCACCCTCTGTTATCAAAACCGGTGATAACGGGAAAAAGGATCCCGGGACCCTACCTGATGAATTTCCCCGTCAGGATCCCGGCGGAACTCTTAACAACCACCGCGTAGATCCCGGCTTTCAGATGCTCCACTCCGAATTTGACCGAACCTGACTGAACCATCGTCCCATCGAGGCTCATCACCGTTCGGCCGTTGATGTCGGTGATGGTTATCGCCTCAATTGCAGTGGGATCGTTGAAGTTCAGGGTCAGCATATCGGTAACCGGGTTTGGAAATAGTGACAACCGTGCGACAGGCTGGCTGCCGGTTTCACCAATTGCAAGCGGAAACTTCCGGTAATCGACCGCTACCGCATCGGTGCTGATACCTGTCGAATAGGTATCCAGCGAATCGCCCGCGAGGGAGGTGACCCTGCAGTAACCGGGCGTTACATAGTCGCCGATATTTACATGCAGGGTGTTGTTGATCGTGTCGACACAGGAAGAGAGAATATAGGTGAAAAGGGCCGATCCCGGGTCGGGAACCACCACGGTGTCGGCAATGGTCAACGTGTTGAGGTTAAAGGCGCCGATACCTTCATTGAAAACGGCGTAGAGGATGGAATCTTTAATGCCTGTCGCGTTACCGATCTTCACCCCGAGCATTATATTGGAAAAACTTCCCGTCGCCGGATCGTAAACCGAAATGCTTCCGATAGCCGGCATTCCGTAAGGCGTTTTGTTGACCGAATAGATTTTATTTTTATAGTGAAAAAGGTTGTTAATGCCGATTGCTTCAGCGCCCAGATCAATTTCCCGGTCGAGGGTCCAGGTGCCGGGGTCAATAACCGCAATTTTTCCGACGGTACCCATCCACCCCCCGTTGACGGCAACGTAAACCGTGTCGGCGGTGCAGGCAATACCGCCGCAATCGCCCGAAATACCCTCTACACTTGCAACCAGGCTCAGGTCGGCCGTGTCGAGGATATCCACGAAGTGACTGATCAGCGGATACTGCTTGGATACGATGAGGCGGTTATGGAACAGGGCCAGTTTGCTGAGACCTGAGCTGGCAATGGCCGCCACCCGTGAAAAATCGTTCAGGTTGTATTTTATAATGGAATCCTGGGCGTTAACATAGGCAATCCCGTTATTGATCAGAATATCCTGGGCCGATTGGGTGAAGATCGTGCTGAAGGTTGTTACCGACGAGTTGACAGGATTGTAGGCCTGTACATTGACAAAATCATTGAATGGAGGCGAATATTCAAATTTCCCACTGTTGGCGGTGATGGTTTGTTTGACCCAGGTGTTTGACTGTTGGGCCGACAGGTTTAAATGAATTCCGATCAGGATGAAGACCATCAGTGAGAGCGTGAGAGATTTTTTCATTGTTCTTGCGTTTTAATGTTTGTCAAGTTGATTCATCAGGTGATTATAAAACTAAACTGTTGCATTCCGGGAAAAGAGGCAGCATCGCCCCGAGGGTCGTTCCGGACCCGGTGGCAGGATTCCGATATGTGCCATGAAAGAGGCGATTCCTGCACAAAAAGAAGGATTCTGAAAAGCCCTGATAAATGAAAATATAGACATCGATTTTACTTTAATTCGTTACCTGTTATGGTCCTTACCCCGCGGACATAAATAGAGGAAACCGGCAGGTCTTCTGGCTTGTTCTGTTTTCCGGTACCTTCCCGTCGTTTACCGACAGTGGTAGTGAAGAGTGGAAAACATGTTTAGAACTTACAGCTGCGGGAACAGCTCCGGCTTTACACCGGATTCCCTTTTCACGACACGGCAACGGAAGTATCCGGGTCGCACCAGGTTCCTTTCGCCAACAAAGCTAATTATAATTTCGAAATGCGGTATAAAAAACTGTGCGATTTGTAATCTCATAATACCCCGGAGCGATGCTGAAGCCATTTGAACACTGTCGGGGTCCTTTGAGACAGTCTAACGGGCGCCGGGTTTTAGCACTGCAAACGCGCAGATGAGCAGGTAAGCCATCGCCACCAGGAGCAGCGCCATTCCTCCCGCCTGTCCCGTAGCATCCGAAACGATCCCCATCAACGGAGGCATCACCGCACCACCGGCAACGCCCATGATCATCAGCCCTGAAATTTCGTTGGCCCGTTCCGGTTTCCGTTGTAAGGCGGCCGAAAATATAATCGAGAAGACATTGGCAACGGCAAAACCCAGCACAAAAATCAACACGAGGATGGCCCAGGTATCTCCCATCATCAGCATCAGGATCATCCCGATAATAGCGGCAATCATGCTGACGATCAGGAAATTTCGGCCCGATATCCTGACGAGGAGAATGGCCCCGATAAAGGCCCCTGTTGTACGGGCAATGAAATAAAGACTCGTGCCCAATCCTGCCTGTTCGAGCAGCATTCCGGTACGTTCCATCAGGAACTTCGGGATGGTAGTATTGAGTCCTACGTCAATGCCCACGACAAAGAGGATCCCAAGGAACAACATCAGGATGGTACGGTCTTTCAGCAAAGCAAAACAACTGCCAAACGAGGAACTTTTGCCGTCCACCGGCTGTTCATCAATGGAGGTAAAATAAAGCCAGAGGGTCGAAATGAGGGTGATGCCGGCAAAAATCGGGAAGAGCATTTTCCAGTTACCCAGCGAAGAAGCTGCAAATCCGGCAATGACCGGCCCAAGGAATGAGGCGATGGCCTTGATGAACTGTCCCCAGGTGAGGCTGCTGGTCAGCCGGTCGCCGCGGACCACATTCTGGAGCAATGGGTTGAGGGAGACTTGCAGAATGGTATTACCGATTCCCAAAAGTGCGAAGGCAATCATGATGACGGTGAACTGATAGGCGATCAACGGGATCAGCATGGCTATAAAGGTTATCACCATGCTCAGCGCCACGGTCTTTTTCCTTCCGATCGAATTCATGAGAAGGCCGGTTGGTACCGAGAATACGGCAAACCAGAGAAAGACCATCATGGGTAACAGGTTTGCCACCGTGTCGTTCAGGTTGAAATCCATTTTAACATAGTTGGTAGCGATCCCAACCACATCGACAAATCCCATGATGAAGAAGCCGAACAGCACGGGAAAGAGCTTACTGAGAGAGGTTTCTTTGTTCATAATTGCTTGATCTTGTTAAGTGAAGGAAAAATCCCCAAAGTGAACCGTATAAATGGTTCAGTCATTGGGTATGACAGAACTGATTCTCGGACCACAAAGATAAAAATAACACTGAACCCCTGAAGATTTAACTTGACAGATGATATTTCATTTCATTCCTTTCCTGCCAAGCTACCGGTTACAACACATTTTCAAGTGAGGGAAGAATGGATGCAAGTGTTGAAAACGCTCTTCAATTTTGCATTTAAGTCTTTGTTTTATACTTTTGTTACAACCGGGAGGTATGCTCCGGTAATAAATCCATCGGTTGAAGATGGGTTAATTTATATGGAAAATATGGAAACTGGTCCTGAAATTAAAAAGCTTGGCTTACTTGGCAGTTGCTAATCACATTGATACCACTGATATTTATTCAATCGTTCATTGTTCAAAAGACCAGGAATTCGTGGATTGGGGTAATAATGCATGGTGGATTAAATGGACCAAGTTTTATTGCTATTTGCTTTGGGTTGATTTGATAGTAACAGAAGGATAAAAAGCAGCGCACACTTC
>JAQWBQ010000030.1:0-21670 GCA_028706295.1 Bacteroidales bacterium | reverse complement strand
ACCTGCATCGCCCCCGATTACATTTTTGCCCACGTATCGGTGAAAGAGGAATTGATCAGCAAACTGGCGCAAAGCATCGAAACCATGTATGGAACAGATATAAAGGCCAGCAGGTTTTTCCCGAGGATTGTCAACCAACAGGCATTCACCCGTCTGACAGGCTACTTGCAGGAAGGAAGGATACGGTACGGCGGACAATCCGATGAAAAGGAACGCTTCATCTCACCGACGATTCTCGACGAAGTTAAACCGGATGCCGCGGTCATGCGGGATGAGATCTTCGGCCCGATCCTGCCCATCCTGACCTTTAACGACATCCGCGAGGTTACCGACTTTATCAATGCCCGCGAGAAGCCACTGGCCTGGTACTATTTCGGACCGGATCACACGGGACGGGAGCTTCTCGGTCAAACAACTTCGGGCGGAGGCTGTATCAACGACACACTGATGCACATTGCCACCGACCGCCTTCCTTTTGGCGGCGTCGGGAACAGCGGTATGGGGAAGTATCACGGGTTCGACAGCTTCCTCGCCTTCAGCAACCGGCGATCGGTGGTGTCGACACTAACCTGGATCGACCTGCCGGTGAAGTACGCACCCTTCAGGTTTTTCAATTATATCAAAAGGATCCTGTAGCCGGCAGGCTTCGTTCGACCCTCAATCCTCAATTTCAGGAGGAACCGAATCGGCAGGGAAGGAGGGATCGGTTTTCTTCAGCAACAACTTCGCCGGCCCCCGCAGTTCCACATCCGGGATCAGCTTTTCGGCATCAGCAGTCGTGATCCACCCTTTTAGAAGCATCTTTTCAGAAACCAGACGGTAGTATCCGGCATTGGACTCGCGCAGGTGACCGAGGTCGTCGAACGACCACCGGAAGGATTTAGGACGCGGGATGATCGATGCCAGAAAGATGGCCTCGGCCAGGGTCAGCTTTGATGCATCTTTGTTAAAATAGAAGCGGGATGCCTCCTGGGCGCCATAGATCAGCGGCCCCCATTCGATAATGTTCAGATAGACTTCAAACATCCGGTCCTTGGTTGCCAACCCCTGGTTCTCGATCAGCCATACGATCAGCGCCTCTTCGAGTTTGCGGGCAACCGTCTTGTTCCTGCTCAGGTAGACATTCTTGACCAGTTGCATGCTGATGGTGCTGCCCCCGCGGGCAAACCGGCGTTCCTTGATGTTGGTCACGATCGATTCGCGGAAGGCGTCGGGCAGAAATCCCCGGTGCCCGTAAAATCCGCCATCCTCCGAGGTCATGACGGCCGACCGGAGGTAGGGGGAGATGCGCTCCAGGGACCTGAAGTCGGGATTTTCAGGACCCACCATGAAGGTACGAACCGGTTCCCCATGTTCGTAAGCGGTGTACAGGAAAGGCTCGTTGATTCGCATCAGATTAGATGTGCCGTAAGAGCTGACGCTGAACTGCTGACGGTCGAGAGAAGTATCAAAGTATAAGGAATCGGGATTTGACAAATCCACGTCAAAATCAAGATGCCAGGCCAACTTTCCTTTTACAGCCAACCCGTCGAGCGTGGTGAATAATCCTGCCGGGAAGGATGAAAAGAGATCCTGCGCGGTGAACCAGGGCTTGTGAATGCTCACGGCAATGCGCTTTGACGGATAGGGCCGGTAAAACAGGTATGGATGCAGATCAATCCGGTTAAAGGTGACCCGCGTGGAGCTGTCAACCTCAAGGTGATCCTTTCCGATCAGCAGCCGGTAATCGACCGACAGGCGCTCAAAATGTACCGGTGTGGCAGCAACCTGCCGGTGATCGAGGGTCAGTCCGGTCACTGCCGCGAATCCCGACAGGATCATCTGCTCCTCATCATCGGTATGGCCCTCAATAGCAAATGACAGCGTATCGAAGCTTACCCCGGCCTGCCAGCGGTATTCCAGGAAGGGAACCTTATCCGTTGCCGAATCGCTTACGGAAGTTTTAAAGGAACTCATGCTGCCGGATCCCGCGGTCGGTGTAACCTTGTCCCTGTAAATCCTGAACTCCGCCTTCCGTTCACGATTGTCGACCATCCCGGCCAGTATCCACCCTGTAACGGTGCTGTCCTCACGGATTCTGATCACGGTCCTGAAAAAGTGATTCCGGAGGTCCAGCCTGTCGATGTTCCAGTCGATCACATGTCCGTTGGATATATATTTCAGATTAAAATTTCGCATCTCGAGCCGGAGCGGAATCTTATCAAACGCGAAATCAAGCATCCGCCGCGTATTCCGGGCGTAATCGATCTTTACTCTTGGGGATTCGGATTTCACCGCGATGGTGTCGGCAGGGGCGACTGCAGAAACTTTCGTAACTCCCGCCCTCTTATCGGAGAACAGAATCTGCCAGTTGGAAAGGGCGTCAGCCCCCTCTGTGTACAAAACACGCGTATGGATCAACTCCACGTTGTGAATCGACAACCTTCCGGTGATCAGTTTAAGGATGCCGATGGAAGCATACGCGGTGTCGATGGCGAGCATCGTATCGCCCTGCTCCGGCTTCAGGGTGATCCCGGTGATCCGGACAGATGCCAGTCCGAGAATTTTGACTTTTTTGATCTTCAGGATGGCATGATGCGTTGCATTGAACTGTTTCACGCGGTTTTGCAGATACCATGAGGCAAGCGGCGACCTGAAAAAGAAAACCAGCAGGATGATTAATAAGATGCCCATTCCGGCATGAAGAAACAAGCTCCGGTGACGGTTAACAAATAGAAGCGCTTTGTCGGAATATTTACCCATTTAATAAAAACTATTTCATCGTTCCGAAAATCTGTTCCAATGCCCGGGTCCGGTAGGCGAATATCTCTGATAACCGTTTTCGGATGAATAGCCGGTTGGCCAAGGATCCGAGAAATCCCAGAGGAGGCTGGTAGGTGACGATATCCTTCATAAGAGTGCCTCCTTCGGTACGGTCGACAAAATGTTCATGGTGCCACATCCGGTAAGGTCCGGCTCGTTGTTCATCCACAAAGTAGTTGAATGGCTTCACCTTTGTGATCTCCGTTACCCAGGTGGTTTTTATCCCGGCCACAGGACTTACTTTATAGGTTATGATCATCCCCTCGTACATGGTTTCCGATCGGTTTCCCGAGGTGATGATAAAACCCATGTATGGCGGGGTGATCCGCCCCAGATTGGCAGGAGAAGCGATGAAATCCCATACCTGTTCAACCGGGGCCGGTATCCTTTGCACCTGCTCGAATTGATAAATGCCCATCTTTTTTTAAATTAAACCCTAAAGATACGATTTGCCTGAAAACGAAAGAGCGTTGATTTGCCCGGGTGGCTGGGTCAGGAAGATTGTCCGCTCCCCTGCTGTTTCATCTTTTCATAGTAACAACGGCGGCACAAAGGTTCATAGGTGTCGGTGGCGCCGAGCATCACCAAATGGTTATCTTCTACCTTGCGGTGGGTAAACTGGGCGAGATCGCCGCAATTCATGCAGATCGCATGTACTTTCATGACATCTTCAGCCATGGCGATCAGTTCGGGCATCGGCCCAAAGGGTTTTCCAAGGTAATCCATGTCCAAACCGGCCACGATGACCCGGATTCCATGTGCGGCAAGGGTGTTGCAGACGGCCGGTAGCTCGTTGTCGAAGAACTGAGCCTCATCGATACCCACCACATCCACATCGTTGGTAAGAAGCAGGATTTGGGAAGCCGACTCAACCGGGGTGGAGAGAATGGCGTTTTCGTCGTGCGAAACCACATTTACCTCATCGTATCGTTTATCGATCCCCGGTTTGAATATCTCCACTTTTTGCCGGGCGATCCGGGCCCGCTTCAGCCGACGGATCAGCTCCTCCGTTTTCCCCGAAAACATAGACCCGCAAATGACTTCAATCCATCCGAGCCGGTTGACCTGATTATTTTTTTCGATCTGCATAAAGCAGGATAAAAAATTGTAATTTTATGGCTGATTTGATACAAAAATACAAATTTCCGGGAACCGGAAAGCGAACCTCAGGTTTATTCACATGAACAGTACGATCATCAAAGAGGAGCTGAACTGGCTTATCGAAGCCATTAATGAACAGTTTGAAACCATCAGGAGCTATGATGATAAAATCCCGCTGATTGAATTTGATATCCTGATGGAAAATATCAGAAAATTTTATGAGGACTTGCGACGGTTGCAACACCTCCATGAAATGCAACTGTTGCCCGGTCAAAAATCAATCGCACAACCACAATCCCACGGTACGCAAACTGAATCAATCGTTCCTGCTCCGGAAACGGTTACCCCTGCCATGAAAGAACGATCTTCTGTCCCGGTTTCGACCGAAGCAGCAGTCAATCCGCCTGTGACTCCGGTTGTAAGTCTGAACATGAACCCACCCACCGAATCCGCTTCCGCTGCCCCGTTCCGTTCGGGTAAGCCGGTCGAAACACCCCGGAAGGATCAGCCGGTTGTGCCGGCGCCGGATACGCTGACGTCACCGGATCCTCATCCCGAAAAAGAAGAGACAGAATCGACCCCCGCCATCCGTGTACGGTTCGATAAACCGGATCCGATGCCCAAAGAACACGCTGCAACGCATAAAAAGCAATCACGTTCCCGTGAAATGGACCTCTTTGCATCCGAAGAACCCACCTTCAGCATTAAACTCCAGGAAGCAAGGGAGAAATCGTTGGGTCCAAAGGTTCCCTCCGACCGGATCGAGAACCTGAAAAGCGCCATCAACATCAATGAGAAATTCATGTTCATCAACGACCTTTTCGACGGAAACCTGCGCGAATACAACGAAACCATCGAAACGCTGAACGGCTTTAAGTCGCTCGACCAGGCCAACGACTTTCTCGATCTGATGCGAAGGAAAAATTTCTGGGATACCGGTTCCAATGCCTTCAAACGGTTGAAAGAACTCCTCGAACGGAAATTCTGAACCATCCGCCGCCCCGGTACAAAAATACAATCCAAATCAAGGCTTTAGCCATTGGACATGCAGCTTTCGTCGCCACTGCTGACTTCTTTCAGGATCAGCAGCGCCTCTTCCAATGTTGACGTAGTCATCAGCCTCATCCGGCGCTTTTTAAAATCCGGGACTCCCCGGAAGTAACCGCTGTACATTTTCCGGATCTCGAGAAGGGTTGCGCGTTCGCCTTTGTAAGGGATCGAGGTGGTCAGATGTTCCAGGATCACAGCAATCCGTTCCTCAACCGTGGGCCCGGGAACAGCAGGAATCCCCGCCAAAGCGTTTTGAATCTCTTTGAAAATCCAAGGGTTTCCCGTTGCCGCGCGCCCGATCATTATCCCGTCGACTCCGTAACGATCTTTCATGGCGACTGCTTTCACACCGGAATCGATATCGCCGTTGCCGATGACCGGAATGTGCATCCGGGGATTGTTTTTGACGGCGCCGATCAGGGTCCAGTCGGCTTTCCCGCCGTAAAGCTGTGACCGGGTCCGACCATGAATGGTGATCGCTTGGATCCCTGCATCCTGCAATTGCTCCGCGATGGTCACGATATCCCGGTGGGATTCGTCCCAACCCAACCGGGTTTTGGCGGTCACCGGAAGCCGGGTTGAATTAACGACCGATGCGGCTATGGCAATCATTTTGGGAATATCCTGCAGAAGCGCCGCCCCGCCACCTTTCATCACGATCTTCCGCACCGGACACCCGAAATTCAGGTCGATGAAATCGGGCTCCGCCTCCTGGGCCACTGCCGCGGCTTTCCGCATCGAATCGACGGAGCTGCCAAATATCTGGATTCCGATGGGACGCTCAGCCGCCCCGAACTGCATTTTGATCCTGCTTTTCAAGGCTTCCCTTATCAGTCCCTCGGCCGAAATGAACTCGGTCACAACCACATCGGCCCCGAACCGTTTGCAGATAGTACGGAAGGGCGAATCGGTGACATCCTCCATGGGCGCGAGAATGACCGGAAAATCAC
The DNA here is from genome assembly GCA_028706295.1 of Bacteroidales bacterium. Classification (GTDB taxonomy): domain Bacteria; phylum Bacteroidota; class Bacteroidia; order Bacteroidales; family FEN-979; genus CAIVAT01. The sequence continues at coordinate 15,767 of JAQWBQ010000030.1, read as the reverse complement.
CCCAATCCGTTGTGCCGATCCTGATCAATTTATGGTAAATTTGCTGCAAAATTAGCCAAAATCAGGATCAACAATCCATGAAACCACCCCTTCTCAATACCCTGACCCCTTTCCCGAAACTGATTTTTATCATACTGCTGATCATTTCGGCCTATGCCCTGACTTTTCTACTGGGATTGCTGTTGCTTCAGCCCCTGTTCGGACTGTCGGTCACCACTGTGATGGGATCCCTGACCGACTACGAAAACCGGCAAATGGTCAGAGTTCTCGAATTTTTTCAGGTACTGCAATCGGTCGGACTTTTCGTCCTTCCGCCCATCCTGGCTGGCTATCTCTTCGGATGCGGACCGGTTTCCTATCTGAATTTCAATGCCCCTGCAAAACCTTCTGTACTACTTTTAACCATTATTCTTCTCATCGTTTCACTTCCCATGGTTCAGTGGATGATATCGCTGAATGAAATGATACGGCTGCCCGAATTCCTCAGGAGCGTTGAATTGTGGATGCAACAGACTGAAGAAGAAGCCGCGAAGCTTACCGAAGCCTTCATGAAAATGGATTCGGCAGGCAGTTTCCTCTTTAATCTGTTGATGATCGCAGTAATTCCGGCGCTTGGTGAGGAGATGATGTTCAGGGGGCTGCTGCAAAGGTTGTTCCGGGAGTGGTTGGGTAACGTACACGTGGCCATCTTCATTTCCGCCTTTTTATTTTCAGCCATGCATTTTCAATTTTACGGATTCATACCCCGCCTGATGCTGGGTCTCGGATTCGGGTACCTTTACTTCTGGAGCGGCTCCATCTGGGTCCCGGTGCTGGCCCATTTTATCAATAACGGCGCGGCGGTCCTTGCGGCCTGGCTGGCTTCGCTCGGGATCCTCGGCGGAGACTGGGAATCGTTCGGGTCGACAACCAACATTTGGATGATTTTTATGAGTTTCGTTTTTACCGCGGCCATCCTCTTTTTCCTTTACCGGCTCCGGACCCGGAAATTCTCTGAAAGAAGTGTCAGCGATCGGATCGGGGCCACAGAATGATCCCGGTGAACCGGAATATTTCCTAAATTGGGGGACTAAAATTTCTATCATATGAGCAACGCTATTACACGCCGGCAAGCCCTGAAAACCATGGGTTTAACGATCGGGGCCACCGCCCTCGGACTGAAAGGTTTTTCACGTAAAGGAACGGATCTGTTTGAATATCCCCTGAATCACCGCGATATCTATCTCCCGGTGGATAATCCCCTGGGCCGGCCCGTTACGGCCATCACCTGCGGAGCGGGATCAAGGGGCAATGTTTATGGCAATTACGCCGCCAATTTTCCGGATCAGATCCGGATCATTGGAGTTGCCGAACCCATTCCCGTCCGGAACGAACGTTATGCCAAGAAACACAATATCAGCGGGGAAAACCGGTTCACAACCTGGGAAGATGTTTTGAAAAGGCCCAAATTCGCCGATGCAATCATCATCACCATGCCCGATCACCTGCATTATGAACCCTGCATGCAGGCTTTGGCCCTGGGATACGATGTTTTGCTTGAAAAACCCATGGCACAAACCGAAAAGGAGTGCCGTAACATTCTGGCCATGACCAGGAAAACAGGCCGGATTGTTGCAGTTTGCCATGTACTCCGCTATTCGCCTTACTTTATCCGGATGAAAAAGCTGATCGGAGAAGGAGCCATCGGCGAGGTGGTTAGCTTTCAACATATGGAACCCATCGAACACATTCACATGTCGCACTCCTATGTGCGCGGAAACTGGCACGATTCCAAAGCCACCACCCCGATCATCCTGGCCAAATCATGCCACGATCTCGACATTCTCCGGTGGATGATCGGGAAAAAATGCGATTCCATTTCTGCCATGGGAAATCTGAAATGGTTCCGCAGTGAAAATGCCCCGCAAGGCAGTACTGCCCGGTGTATGGATGGATGTGCCGTAGAGGCGGATTGTCCCTACTCAGCCCTTCAGATCTATTCCCGGGGGAAAGGATGGACCTACGTGTTCGACCTGCCGGATGACCCGGCACAGCGGGAGGAAGCCATCCTCGGTTATCTTCGGACTACCAATTACGGCCGGTGCGTCTATCGCATGGAGAACGATCAGCCCGATCACTATATTACCAACATCCTGTTCGATGGAGGAATAACGGCCTCCTTCTCGATGGAAGCTTTCACCTCCTACGCGGGACGCCGCACCAGGGTCATGGGATCGATGGGCGACATCACGGGCGATATGACCGAACTCTCGTTGACCGATTTTCGCACCAACAAAACCGTGAAGCTGATTCCGAAAGCCGAAGATGTGGAGAACTACAAGAACAGCGGTCATGGCGGAGGCGACTGGTTCCTGATGCGCGACTTCGTAACGGCCGTGGCAAAACAGGACCCCGGCTGCCTGACCTCCACGATCGATCAGTCGATCGAAAGTCATATCATGGGTTTTGCAGCGGAAAAGAGCAGGGTACTGGGGAGGTCTGTGAAGATAAAACTATGAACTGGAAAACTGTTTACCGGTGCGGTTTTATCTGCAGTCTCCTTTTCATGGCCGGAATCGTTCTCGACATAATCGTGGGAAACGTGACTGGAGGGGATGTTTCGGCTTTACCCCGGACCGCGGTGGACCGGTACGCCGAATTCCGGGAAAACCCGATCCTCGGGCTTTACCACCTCGACCTGTTGAACCTCCTCAACCAGATCATTCTGCTTCCGGTCTTTTTTGCGTTGTTTGCAGCCCATCGCCGGGTGAACCTTCCCGGTGCCGGATTGGCGCTGGTCATTTTTATCACGGGTTCCGCCGTCTTTATCTGCAACAACACGGCGCTTTCGATGCTCGACCTGAGCCGGAAATTCTCACTCGCCGAATCTGATTCCGAAAGCCTGATGCTGGCTGCGGCGGGAGAGTCGCTGCTTGCCCGTGGCGCCCATGGAAGCCTTGGCGCCTTTACCGGTTTTTTACTGCCGACGATTGGCAATCTGATTATGGCCCTGGTGATGTTTTCCGGTCGGATTTTTTCCAGAACCACAGCCTGGCTGGGCATTTCGGGGACCATCCTGATGGTTCTGTATATGATCCTCGTGACCTTTATCCCGTCAAGCCAGCGTTTTGCCATAGTGATTGCCATGCCCGGAGGTCTCCTGACGCTGGCATGGATGGTGTGTTACACGATTCGGCTGAACGAGCTGGCTGTCGGGAAGAATTGATCAGAGGTGCATTTCCCTTTCATTCTTAACCTGAAAAATCCGGATAATACTTTATAACCCTTTTCAATTTCGGATCAGCGTCTTTCCGGTTGAAAGAATCAGGTCGATGCTCCACTTCACGATGACCAGCGAGCAGATGATTCCGCCGATCGAATCGAGGGCGGGAAGGTCGAATAGCCATCCTCCCGCCAGGGCCAGAATCGCGGCAACACTGGTAAGGCCGTCGGCAAGAACATGCAGGTAGGCTGCACGGATGTTGTGATCATGGTATTCATGATCGTGATGCAGAAACCAGGCGCTGATGAGATTTACAACAAGGCCGATGAAGGCTACCACAATCGCATCCTGGTAGCGGATGGGTTTCGGAGAAAGGAATCGGGCTACCGATTCCCAGCCGACAAAAACAGCAAAGCCCAGCAGCACCAGGGCGCTTGTGAAACCGGTCAATGCCAGGAACTTGTCCCGGTTAAAACCATACCTGACCGAGTCGGAAAAACGACGGGAGATGATGTATGCGAGCCAGGTCAGTCCCAGGGCAAACACGTGGGATCCCATATGCCAGCCGTCGGCCAGCAACGCCATCGACCGGGTGTAATAGCCAAAACTGACCTCCACAACCATCGTAAGGGCTGTGAGAATTACAATGACCCGGGTGCGCTTCTCAAAATGACGGGTTCGGTTTTCGGATTCCATAAGAATGGCAAAAATAATTCCTTTTATCTTACACAACGAATGTTTGCACAACTTGTTTGACCCTTTCAGATGGAAAAATTGAAGGGTGGGTCCGTGCTGCCGTTCTTGCTGATGACCTTGTTGATCTCAGGGATCCGGAATGATCCCGGTCGACTTTTAAGGTACCGGTCCGGCAGAATTACTACCTTTGAATGCACTAAATATTCAGATGTTATGAAACCTTTCTGTTGCATTGCTTTGCTGATGATGTTGATGGTCCCATCCTCTTTATTTTCACAGCCGATTCGCCCGGTTTATTTTGGGAACAATTGCGTGATCATCCGGCCGGGGACACCACCTGGTAAGATTTTCGAAATGGCTGCGAATGTGACCCCGTCGGCCAATCAACTGGAATGGCAACGCACCGAATTAAACGCGTTCATCCATTTCGGCATTAATACCTTCACCGGCCGGGAGTGGGGCGACGGGCACGAAGATCCGGCGCTGTTCAACCCCGTAAAATTTGACGCACGACAATGGGTATCCGTACTCCGTGACGCCGGAATGAAAATGGTGATCCTCACGGCAAAGCATCACGACGGATTTTGTCTCTGGCCCACTGCGTTTACCCGTCACAGTGTGGCAGCAAGCAAGTGGAAAGGAGGAAAAGGAGATGTGGTTGGCGAGGTGGCAGCCGCCTGCCGCGAATACGGACTGAAATTCGGGTTCTATCTTTCACCGTGGGACCGGCATGAACCCTCCTACGGCAATTCTGAGGTCTACAACGAATTCTTCCGGAACCAACTCCGCGAACTGCTTACGCGGTACGGTGATATCGCGGAAGTTTGGTTCGACGGCGCCTGCGGGGAGGGAGCCGATGGCCGGAAGCAGGTTTACGACTGGAAATCCTGGTACGCTCTTATCCGTGAACTCCAACCCGGTGCGGTGATCGCGGTGATGGGCCCGGATGTGAGATGGGTCGGAACCGAATCGGGATATGGTCGTGAGACCGAGTGGAGTGTGATACCCGATGTGCTTCAAAACCCCGATTCAACGGTATTCGAATCAAACCGGTTCCCGGTTGATAAAGCGTTTATCCCCGGCGACCGCATGGCGCAGGACCTTGGCAGTCGCGATAAGCTTGCAAAAGCAGGGTCACTGGTTTGGTATCCTTCCGAAACAGATGTCTCAATAAGGCCGGGCTGGTTTTATCATCCGGATGAGAACAAAAAGGTAAAATCTCCCGAGAAACTTGCCGACATTTACTTTCACTCGGTGGGCAGAAACTCTGTGTTGTTGCTGAACATACCGCCCGGCCCGGACGGCCTGATCCACAAACGCGATATCAAAAGTCTGAATGGATTGCGTAAACTGCTCGACGGAACGTTCCGGAACAACCTGATCGCCGGGGCCTCCATCAGTCCGTCGGGCAATGCCATTGAGTACGCTTTTTCCGCTCCCGTAACATTCAACGTGGCCCTGATCCAGGAAGATGTCAAAGTGGGACAGCGCATCGAAAAATTTCATCTTGATGCCTGGGATGGCAACGGCTGGAGTACCATTGCTGCCGGAACCACCATCGGTTACAAGCGCCTCCTGCGTTTTCCGAAGGTCAGCGCCCGGAAAATACGGTTCGTGACCGATGAATCACGCGCCGAACCCGCGATCATGAACATCGGGATTTATCAGTCCCCGATCAAAACAGGGGTGGAATAGTAAATTAAAGATTTGTATAAAGGTCGAAATTGATTTGATCTCAACCGCATAAGGATCCCCGAACGAATCACCAAAACGGACTTGAATGGTTTTACGGATAGAAGATAAACTGCTTTTTGCATCGGTACGGCTCCATCCACAACCGGAGGATATCCTGCTGATGGAAAACCTTGCAGAACAGGTGGACGATTGGAATTATTTCACCGGTCAGGCTATCCGTTGCGGTTTCGGACCCCTGCTGTACAAAAATCTGCCCCTGATCCGACAGTACGAGCGGATACCTGAAGCGACAAAGCATGACCTGAACCAGATTTACCTCCGGTCATTGGCCCGGAATATGATAATCTACGAGCATTTTCACCGGGCAGTAAAAGCTTTTACAGAACAGGGAGTCCCGGTGATCGCCCTGAAGGGAATTTACCTGGCCAGCCACCTCTATCCCGACCCCGGCCTGCGACAAATGAGCGATATCGACCTGCTGGTCGACCTGAAAGATGTCGATACCTGCAAAAACATCCTCCTTGGACAGGGCTATAAACAGGCTCAGAATTATCTGACATCCAATGTGGTAAGGAAAATGTTCGGAATGAAACACCTGCCGGGGTTGGTTCTGAACGGCGTCAGCTTTGAAATTCACTCCGGGTTGCATGCTACCAACAGAGGATACCGGTTCAACATCGGCGACTTTTATTCGAGATCTGTGCCGGTAATCATCCGGGAAACCCTTTGCAGGGCTTTAGAAACGCACGATCTGGTCATTCACCTGTGCGTTCATCTTTATGAACACCTTGGTCAGCCCCTCTTCCAGCTGTACCGGTTTTGTGATATTTCCGAATTGCTCAAGTTGCACCAGCAGGATTTTGACTGGGATCTCTTTCTGGACCGTTGCAAAACCTATCAGTGCACTTCGCAGGTGACGGGGATACTGAGCGTTGCAAGAGAATTTTTCGGAGCGCCCATGCCCGAACCTATACTGGTTCGTAATCATCATTCGGTTAACCGAAAAGTGATGCGGCTATTTATGAACCGGTTGCTGCAAAGCGCTGATGACCGTTTTCCCCAGGATCTTGCACTTGAGATACGGGGAATTGAGAACGCCAAGGGAATTAAAAGGGAGCTGAAAATCATTTTCGGACTGGTTTTCCCCGGAATATCTTACATGAAGCAACGGTACAGAAAAGAAAATGCTTATGGTGCCTTTCCTTATTATTTCTTAAGGATTTGGAAAGCTGTTTGCTATTTACTCAGGAAAATACCCTGACCCTGCTGCTTTCGAACATCGTGTAATATCTTCCCTGCAACGCCATCAGCTGATCATGCGTACCCGATTCGACCACCGAACCGTGATCCAGAACATAAATAATGTCGGCCCACTGTATGGTCGAGAACCGGTGGCTGATGATGAGGACGGTCTTGTCTTTGACAAGAGCTGTGATATTTTTCAACAAGTCGGTTTCTGATTCTGAATCCAAAGCGCTTGTGGGTTCATCCAGGATAAGTATCGCTGAGTTCCGATAAAAAGCCCGGGCGATGGCCATTTTTTGCCACTGACCGATACTCAGTTCCTCCCCTTTGTCGAATAAATTGCCGAGCGGTGTGTCGTATCCAAAGGGCAGGTCTTTCAGAACATCATCAATCCCGGCTTTTCGGGCAGCCTCTTTCAGGGATTCCTGATCCTGTCGGGATGATACATTTCCAAGCCGGATATTTTCGGCCGCCGAAAGGTTATAAAGTGCAAAATCCTGGAATACGGCTGTTATCTGTTCCAGCGATGCACCGGGGGAGCAGGCTGCAATATCGGTGTCGTCAAAATAAAGGGATCCTTCCGATGGCGGATAAAAACCGCAGAGCAGTTTTACCAGGGTGGTCTTCCCCGACCCGTTCGGGCCAACCAGGGCAACGGTTTTTCCAAATGGAATGGTCATCGATACCGAATCAAGCGCTTTCCGGTCACTGGAGGGATAACAGAAACTGACCCTGTCGATCCGGATCTCTTTCCGGAGCGGTTGAATAGTACAGTCAGATTTTGAGCGTACCGTGGTTGCCGGTAATTGCATGAATTCCAGAAAATCCCTTAAAAACACCGTGTCTTCACTGAGTCCGGCCACTGATTGAAAAAGTGTGGAAAGCACCGAGAATCCCCGCTGGATCACCATAAAGAACAGTACCACACTGCCAACCGAAAGGCTTCCCCGGAGGGCCATGGAAATTACCAGTCCAAACGAGATAAAAATCAAAGCAATGGCAAAACCCTGTGCCATGATCTCTGCGACCGCCCTTCGGCGAAACAATTGATTTCGCTGTTCATCGAGGCGACGCTGGATCTTCTCAAAACGTGACCGGAAATATTCACCCAGGTTAAACAGCCGGAGCTCTTTTGCAAAGGGTCGCCCGGTCAGGATCCGGTGATAATAGTGACCCTCCCGTTCTTCTTTACTGTTGTTCCTCCGGTAATGATAAAAAAGGGTTGTGAACCTGATCCGAACTAAAAAACCCGGTATCAGTGCTATCAGCAACAACCCCAAAAGATACCCCTGGGTCATCAGGATAAAAACAGAGATCACCACGCAGGATATAACCGATTGGATCAGGATAATGCCGGATTGGATCAGCTTCACAGGCCGGAATGCAGCTTCCTGCCCGGCCCGGTGGATCTGATCCTGATGGATGGGGTCTTCGAGAAAAGCCAGCCCGAGCGTGGTGTGTTTTTCATGCAACAACCGGTAGATGTTCCGGGTGACGGATTGTGATAACCGTTCACGGGTTAATCCGCCAAAAATCCCCAATAGGGCGTTGACCAGGAAGGTAAGGCCGGTCAGGATCAGGAGGATCCATAATTTCCGGAGCGCTTCCGGATCCTGTAGCTTCTCGCCTGAAGCAGAAATGGAGTCGATCAGCAATTTTATCAGGTAAATGGTTAAGAACGGCGCCATTCCCTGCAGAACCGAAAGGACTATGCTGGTCCGCACCTGTTTTTTTGAACCCCGGCTCACAAACCGAAGGCTTTCTATGATCCTGCTGAATCCGTCACGGAACTTTTTGACATAGATACCGGACCTCAGAACCAGCTGGAACAATGGCGTTGTGAATACAGAAAAGCGGGCGATGAATGATCCCGCAAGTCGGTACCTTATCTTGTCGAGGTTGCATACCCTTCCTCCGCGTGAAAAAGAAGTGACCTTCCCGACATAGCGGCTTGATTCAGACACGGGATCCGGCCTACGGCAGCAATCACCTTTGGTCCTGAGTAATAATGCCCCCTGATGAGTCTGTTTATTCAGAAGCCTGTGTGCAACCCATTTTCCGGATGATTTAATGCCGACGATATCTCCCCGGCGAAGCTGTTCGACCGCTTCCTTCCTGATGGTGACAATATCCCCATCCCGCAGCGAAGGATACATGCTGTTGCCGGTAACCCTTATTTTTACTGGTGTTTCAGAATTGATCAGATCCTCTGTGAATGAAAACAATTCGCCGGAGATTGGTTCGGTTGGGGTCATCGCTGATTTGGCAGGGACTGATCTTATTATCTGTTCCGGAATTTACAAACTTTTTTCCTGTTGTTTCTTTTCTTTTTCGAGAATATAACCCACAATTTCAGGATCAGGTTTGAATCCGGTATCATAAACGGGTAACCTTGCAGTGATCCCGGTCAGAAAATCGATGCGGCGGTGGATATGCTCCTTTTCATATCCCTGCTGGATGCAGTTTGCCATAATTTCCGCAACCGCCCTGGCCCCGGTTAGTGGTACCAGACTGTTTTCGGGTGCATGACGGATCAGGTGGATGGCATCCAGCGTGGCGTGTTCAGGAAACGCAACGTAATGCATCGGCGTGTTATACATCACGTACCGATCCGTTTCGCGACGGATGATCAGCCGGTCGTCATTGATGATTCTGCTTCCCGACTGGCGCCACAATCCGGCCATCGTACTTTTCCCGCTTCCCGAAAAACCGGTAAAAAGCCTGCCCGCCCTGCCATCGTGAATACCGGAGGCATGGATCAGAAGGGCATCAAAGGTCAGGGTCAGGTAATAAAACAACAGCGGGCCAAGCGGATATTGAAGCGGAAAGACACTGGTGTCATCAAGATCCCCGGCATAATAGACCAACCATTTTTTTTTCGGAAGATCCAGGAGGGCAGTTTGCTGGATCCGGCCTGCAAACCGCTGGCTGTAAACCTGCAAACCCAGGAGTTCCCTCTGTTTGTGAACGGAATAGTAGTTCTGACGGTCATCACGGGCTTCGAACAGGATCCGGTCGCCGGCCGGAAAGGGTTTCGGGATTCCCTTTTTTACTGTCACAACCACATCGGAACTCTCCGGTTCATCCGGGACCAGGAATGGAAGGTATCCCGGTTCCAGCCTGATTGGCTCTGGTCCATCGGATTTCAACCGGATCCTGAATCCTGCAATGGAGAGGGTCAGCGAATTCACCGGACAGAAGATTTATCCTTTTCCATTAATTGTTGCAGCTCATTGAGAAATTCTGAGAGATCGGTTTGAGCAGTTTCGCGGTCGACCTCGAACTCCCGGATCATCGCTTCAACAAGCTCCGCTTCGGTATGGATTCCATCGATACGTTCCCAGATAAAACTCCCGACTTCATTCAGGGTGAACAATTCGGTCATGTTGGCAACATGACTGGTGACCGGTACCAATACCATTTCGTTGCCAACCATCCGGGTTGCGAACTGGTTTTTCCTTCGTTGGATTTCGTTCAGGTCCATAAATAGTTTTCGTATGATTGTTTGATTTCAACAACGTTATGGCATCACCAGGATCATGGATCAGGAGTTTGTTGACAACGTTTTTGTAATATTCCGGGTAAAAATAAAAAAAAGTCCCTTGAAGCGGGACTTTTTCATGTTTCATGAACTGTTTTTCAGCGCTAAACACGGTATATTTTGAAGGGATTATCGGTATGGCTTTCAGGTAGGGAAGAGGTATCTCCGTCATTGCCAACCGGCTTTTCAGGATCCGGGGGTACCGAATCCATCACCATGGATATTTCCCGGTCCAGCCGGATCCGCTCCACCTTTGGTTTTGAATAGGCTCGTCGCAGGATTTCTTTGGTATTTGAAAGATTATTCATAGCAATATTATTTTCCGAGAAACAATTTTTTTGTGGTAACCGTATGATTGGCCTGAATTCTGAAAATGTACAATCCCTTGTCAACATTGAGGCATAATAGCGTGAACCCGGGTTCAAGAGGCCGTTGCAGGATGCGCTGGCCCAGAACGTTAAAGACTTCAAGCGTGCCGGGAAGGTCAGCGGGCAGATAGAGATTCACGGTCAGGTCGTTCGCAAATATCCGTATACCGTTGTCAGCCGGGGTTGGTTCGGCATTAACGGACGATTTTCCGAAATGGAGCCGGAACCTTTCATCGCCGGAGGCAGGAGCCGAATAAAAGGAATAGGTGTTCGTAGCCCTGAGATCAAGCCGTTTTATCCCCATCAGATCTTCAAGATACACGGAGATAGCCGGATCCAGTTCATCGAGGTTGGTAGCTTCAAAAGTGAAATCTCCTGAAACCTTGGTGAGAAAACCAAGTGGAATCGTCCGGATTTCGTTGGGAGCCAGCTCGGGTTGACCGTTGATGGCCACCTCGATATGTTCGAAGGTCAGGGTGGTAATTTGCGGATGGTCGTTATCGGTGCTGAACATCTTCTCGGCATCAAAATCTTCATAAGTTGCCGATGCGGAAGGGTAAAATCCTACTAACATCTCATCGTTTAAAGTGTCGCGGCGCACGATCATCCGGAAAACGTTGTTAACGGAAGTAGCTTTGTAAAAGGCCTGACTGTTGTGAAGCCGGGTGGCATTGGTCACCTTCAGGGTTCCCTTGGCTCCGTAAGAATCCGGAACATGGACCCAATAGGCCTGGAGAGCGGGAATGTACTTTTGCCCCCCGTTCACACCTTCGTGGCTGGTGCCGTTGTACGTTGCATAGGTGCTGTTGGTCCGGTACCAGATGTTGTTTTCGATATTGGTCTTGGTCCAGCCCGACGAAGCGTCCCAGTCGATGGCCGAAGGATACGGATTGCAGACCAAATTAAAACCATCATGTGATTTACCTGAGGTCCATTCAAGGTTGTTATCTGTTCCGATTGAGCCGGTGTTCAACGATCCTGTAAATGAAGCGGTTAAGTTTCCATCATACTTTTTATAGGCATACCCCTGCAGGGGGTTTAGTACAGTAGTGGAGGTTACAATTGGTTGATAACCATTGTTTGGTTCATCCCAATAATATAACCTTGTTCCCGAACCACTAGAAGAGGACAGGGTGCCGAATGCCGCAGCAGTAGCGGCTGTCATAGGTGAACCAATGTACCACCAACGGCTTCCAGTAAGGTAATGCTCAGCTTTTGCCGATCCGGAACTGTAGTTGATGGTACCATTGTCGAGGAATGATCCCTCTGTGGCAATCACCAGCCCTTCGGTAGCGTTCACCTGCGTCGTTCCGTTTACAGTCAGCGCCTTCGACGAGGCAATCGTCAGTTTAGCCCCCGATTCGATGGTCAGGGTATTGTTGACCGTGAGCAGACTTTGCTGGTTGGTGACCCCCCCGGTGTTGGAGATGGTAAGGTTATTTACGGTCGTACTGGTACCGGTAACTGTTGCCGCTGCTGTCCCCGACATGGTAATGGTTTCGGTTGCCTTGGTGTACGTTCCGTTATTTTCGAAGTTGCCGCTGGCAATGGTTATCCACGGGCTCCCGGAAACTGTTATATAGGCTCCCGAACCGATCGAAATACCCTGGCCGTAAAACCGACCGGAAACAACCAGCAGCAACAAGATCGCGATTATACATCTTTTCTTCATATAATCAAGGCTTTACAATGATTATTTGGTGTATTCTGACCTGCTGCCGAAACTGTCGACCTCGTAATGTAAATCAAATGACAGCAAACCTGCATTTCCACCATAGGTATCTGAAGCATGAGATGAATTTCTATATAACCGACACATTAAAATACTGCTAATTTTCTTTCCGCTGGCATTGTTTGTTGTTGGCGTACTTGTTGTAATTGCAGAAAAAGCAGTTATTAAATGTTTATCCAAATCACCGCTTGCAACACTCGAACTCACGATTTCAATAGTCACCGGACTGGTATAAGCTACCGGTCCGGCAGCAACGTAATTCTGCCAATTATATTCCAGATTCCATTTCACAGCTCCAGCCACTGAACTTAACGGTGTCCAATGAACATGCGGGTAGATGGATGTACCTTCCTTCCAGTTATGTGGCATTTGTATTGAGAAAAATATTTGTTGTTCATTGGAGGATTTATCCTCGAACTGGGCGATTTTTAAATTTCCCATGAAATCTGCAAATGTTGGAGGATTTGTGGATCCTGAAAAACCGGCTAAAGGACTAATTACAAGATCATTCCACTGGGTAGCCGTACCATTCAGTATGGGTGATCCGTCATCCTGGAATGACATTCCATTCTGTACATCGGCATTCACTACCTTGTTCCAGCTTGGCGAACTGGTGGAACCTGCGTTATAATAATAGCCGGGTACCACGTTGTCGGGAGATGTTCCTGCAGTGCCAGTGTTATAGACCATCAGCCCAACTGCCGGCGATGAAATGGAGGTGGCATCGGTTCTTCCCGTAAGGGCGACTCTGGGAGGTAAAAACCCTTTATTGGTAGCATATACGTCGAGCACCGCTGAAGCATCCGGCGTGTGGCTTTCGGTACTGATGCCGACATTCTGGGCGGCTAAAAAATGGGCAGACCCCATTAAACCTATCAACATTACTACAATCGTAAACTTTTTCATATACCTCTGAATTTTAATTTCAAGTAAAAACGGGATTGGCTTTATGGTCTATTGTTTTTTTTATAACATGTGCAAATATAACTATATTTTAATCTTTTCGGTTAATTTGTCCATAATTTTCCCTAATTGTGCCAGACTGCAACGAAACAATAACCGTCCGGATAGTGCGACCTTGGAATTCAATTCTCACCTCTACAAAGAACGGAGGCCAAATCGTTCAGCTTCTTGCAGGGAAATTCTTTTTTTCCGTACCTTTGTCCCATCAAAAAAAACCGACCATGAAAAGAATCGCTTTAACCTTGCTGACTGCAGCTTTCATCTTCAATTTATCCGTAATGTCTCAAACCAAAACCGAACCTAAAGTGACAAAATTTGTAATTCATACCGACTATGGCGACATGACCGGGATTTTGTACAACGAAACCCCGAAACACCGCGACAACTTTGTGAAACTGGCCAAATCAGGATTTTTCGACGGACTTCTTTTTCACCGTGTGATTGCCGGTTTCATGATCCAGGGAGGCGACCCCGATTCTAAAAATGCAAAACCCGGTCAGCGTCTTGGCATGGGTGGTCCCGGCTACACAGTCCCTGCCGAGTTCAATACGGCATTTATCCATAAAAAAGGTGCACTTTCGGCTGCCCGCCAGGGTGACCAGGTAAACCCGGCCAAAGCCTCCTCAGGATCCCAGTTTTATATTGTGCAGGGTAAGAAAATGAGCGCAGCCCAATTGGGCGCCAACTATACACCGGAGCAAAAAAAGATCTATGAAACCATTGGCGGAACCCCGTTCCTCGACAACCAATACACCGTTTTCGGGGAGATTGTCCAGGGTCTTGATGTGATCGATAAGATCGCCGCCGTCGAAAAGGATGCATCCGACCGTCCGGTCAAAGATGTTAAAATGACCATCCGGATTGTTGAATAATAACGGACCTCTGAATCGGGATGTAACGCTTCCGGGCTATCCGGGGTATTAAGTTTGTACCGATGATGTGAAATGCTCATTGGAATCCGTTGGTGCCAGTACCGGTTGATCAATGTGGATATTCCATGTGACCGCTGAAATTTAGAATTATTGACAAATGAAATCGAAAATAGACCTTCTGCTGAATGAGATCAACGGGCTCATCGCAAAGAGCCCGGAGGAGGTTGAACAGATTCGGCTGAAGTACCTGAGCAAAAAGGGATTGGTATCCGTGCTGTTCGAGGAATTTAAATCTGTTGATCCTGACCGGAAACGTGAAATCGGTTCCCTGTTGAACAACCTGAAAAACGCGGCACAGGATAAAATAAACCAACTCAGGACCGCCTTCGAAAACCTGACGGATGTACAATCTGTACCAGAAGATCTGACCCGTCCCACCGAACGGCTGGAACCGGGCACGCGCCATCCGTTGTCGATCGTCCGCAACCGGATCATTGAGATCTTCGGGCATATCGGATTCACCGTGGCAGAAGGACCTGAAATTGAAGATGACTGGCATAATTTCACAGCGCTTAATTTTGCACCCGACCACCCGGCCCGCGACATGCAGGATACCTTTTTTATTGCAAAAGATCCCGATATCATGTTGCGGACCCATACCTCCTCGGTCCAGATCCGCACCATGGAATCAACCAAACCACCCATCCGGAAAATTTTCCCCGGAAGGGTTTTTCGTAATGAAGCCATTTCGGCTCGGGCCCATTGCATATTCCATCAGGTAGAGGGACTCTATATCGACCGGAATGTTTCCTTTGCCGACCTGAAACAGACTCTGTTATATTTTGCCACAGAGATGTTCGGCGAACATACGCAGATCCGTTTACGACCTTCTTATTTCCCTTTTACCGAACCCTCGGGCGAAATGGATATCAGTTGTAACATCTGCGGCGGCGCCGGATGCAACATTTGTAAATATACCGGATGGGTAGAAATTTTAGGCTGTGGCATGGTTGACCCCAATACCCTGGAAAACTGCGGCATCGACCCCGGCGAATACTCAGGCTACGCCTTCGGAATGGGAATAGAACGCATCACCATGCTCAAGTACCAGATCCGGGACCTGCGCCTGTTCTATGAAAATGATGTACGCTTCCTGAAACAGTTTACGGGAGCCCTGTAGCGCGGACTAGGGAGTTAATGAGTGAATGAGTGATTGAGTGAATGAGTGAATGAATGATTTACTGATTGACTGAATGACTGATTGACTGAATTTCTCTGATCTTCTTTCCGTTTTCCGTTTTCCGTTTTCAATTTTCAATTGTCAATTTTCCATTGTTCATTGTCCATTGTCAATTGTTCTAGAATTTATTCTTTTTAAAGAGTTTGATCAGCAGCCAGAAACCGAGTATGCCGGCAAGTCCGAATACCACCGTGCCGAACATGTGGGTCTTTT
>JAQWBQ010000149.1 GCA_028706295.1 Bacteroidales bacterium | reverse complement strand
TTGCCGTGACGGATGAGTTGAAAATCATTGCGACAGGGCTTGCCACGGTTCATACTCCGGAACTCATTGATTTTCTGAGAGATTACCTGAGAACCCAACAGGTTGAATGTTTGGTGGTCGGCGAGCCAAAGCAAATGGACAATACACCTTCGGAGGCATCTGTGATCATTGAACCTTTTATCAAAAAGCTGAGAAACACCTTCCCGGATGTCCGAATTGCCCGAATGGACGAGCGGTTCACTTCCTTGTTAGCCACCCGGGCAATACAGGAGTCGGGAGTCCGGAAGAAAGTAAGGCAGGATAAGGCGCTGATCGATACGGTAAGCGCCACACTGATCCTTCAATCTTTTATGGAACAGGAACAAAACAAGTATCTGAAATAAAAACAGTAAGGAAACTGAACTATGATATTACCCGTTGTTGCATATGGTCACCCTATCTTAAAAAAAGTAGCGACTCCCATTACACCCGATTTTCCATCGCTTCAGGATTTTATCCGCGATATGTGGGATACCATGTATGTTTCGGATGGCGTAGGACTGGCAGCCCCGCAGGTTGGAAAATCGATCCGTTTGTTCGTAATCGATGCAAGTCCCTTTTCCGAAAAGTACCCGGAAGCTGAAAATTTCAAACAGGTATTTATTAATGCAGAGATATACAGGGAAGAGGGCGACGATTTTTCCTTTAACGAAGGATGTCTGAGTTTTCCCGGATTGCGGGAGGATATTGTAAGGAAACCGGTGATCTATATACGGTATCAGGATGAAAATTTTGTGCAACATGATAAAAAATTTGAAGGCGTGGTGGCACGGGTCATTCAGCATGAATATGATCATATCGAAGGGATCGTCTTTGTCGACCGCCTTCCTTCCCTGAAAAAAATGCTTTTAAAACGCCGGCTCACCGACATCAGCAAAGGGAACGTGGATGTCGCCTACCGGATGGTTTTTCCGCAAATGAAACGGGGTAGGACTGGCGGACGGGGATGAATGATTGACTGATTGACTGATTGACTGATTTGTTGATTGAGTGAATGTGTGAATGATTGATTGAGTGAATGAGTGAATTAAATTTTGAATTAATATTTTTTTCCCTAATTCCTAACGCCCAATACCTAATGCCTGATTTGCATTTTGAATTCATCTCGCTTTTTACCACTGCAACTTGGTACCATGGCACCACTGCACCATGGCACCACCGAAATGAGCGATTGTAAAGTGTATAAATATTTAAAATGATAATACGATGAAGAAAAGTGTTCTTATTTTAATTCCGGCTGTGTTGATGATAGTCGTTTCAGCTTGTTCTCCTTCGCGTGAGAAGCAGGTTTCCAGGATCGATAACCTCGAAAAACGTCTTTTTTCGCCCGAAGCGTTCAGTTTCGACAAGGCAAAGGCCGACAGTCTCATCGCATTGTACGAAGCCTTTATCGAAAAATATCCCGATGATTCCTTATCACCCGGCTATCTGTTCAAAGCGGCCAATATCGCCATGAATGTCGAGAATCCGGCCAAATCAATCGCCTTTTTTGATCAGTACATTACCCGGTATCCCGATAAGCCAAAAGCCCCGATGTGTCTGTTCTTCAAAGCTTTCGTCTATGAGAATCAGCTCCGTGACCTCGAAAAGGCCCGTGAGACCTATCTTTTATTCATCGAAAAGTATCCCACGCATGAATTTGCAAGCCAGTCGCAACTTGCGTTGATGAATCTCGGGAAATCACCGGAGATGCTGGTTCAGGAGTTTGAAGAACGTCAGCGTGCTGACAGTATCCGTATCGCTGATTCCCTGAAGAAAGCGGCAAAATCAGGTCGCAGGAAATAAGTCAATCCCTCACACACCTTACCGGAAAGGCATCAGCCTTCATGGCAGGATAGGACGACACCGAGAAGTTGATCCCGTTCATGCCGTGCGACCAGGCGCAAGTGGCATCGACCGGGGTGGATGACCAGAAAAGGGCGGCAAAATCGGCATAACTCCAGATGGTATTTTGATACAGCACCCCGTCGGGGTCGGCTTTAAATCCATTCAAAAAAGGATCCGTAAGCGCTTCGCCGGCCCGGCTTTGCCCGTTGTAGTAATCAAACAGGATGTTCCAGTCGCTTTCGGAGGGTATATGCCAGCCAGGCGGACAGAGGCCCTGGCTGCCGGGGGCAGATTCGTAGCGCATAAGTTCGTCCCACTGATAAATGGATTTACGATTGCCAGGATTTACGATTGACGATTGAAGATACTGCTCTGCGATGCAGTTGTCGGTCTGATGAATGATGGTTGGAATGGTGGTTCCGTAATCCAGGTTCTTCTGCATCCAGCACTGCGAGCCGATTTGCACTGTGGGATACACGTTACCGTCCCTGATATCCGTCAGGGTGCTGCCGCAAGGAATGAGTGATTGAGTGAATGAGTTTATACAAAATACTTTTACAATAATCGAAAGAAACAGGTAGCTTCGCTTTGATAACAAGTTCTTTGCAAAAATGCCCACAGTTTCTTTGGTGCTATAAGCCCGTGAATGA
>JAQWBQ010000029.1 GCA_028706295.1 Bacteroidales bacterium | reverse complement strand
TGGTGCAAAAGGATTCCCTGCAGTTTGGTTTTTCATTCTTCTCGAACAACCGGATCATCAACACCGGGAAACTCTATTTTCAACCCTTCTGGCCTGACGCAAAAGAAGCAGGCAAACCGGTGCTTCGGGCCACGGGAAAAGACTCGGTCAGTTTCGGGATGCGGCTCTTTGCGGCAGCATCCGACTCCGCCTTCGATCCTGAAAAATATATCGAATACATCTATACCATCCGGGGGGATGAATACATGCTGGGATACCGAATCCGGTTCGTTAACATGACCGATGTAGTGGATCCGGCCACCAAGTTCCTGGTCCTCAACTGGAATGAAAACTTGTCGCGCCAGGAACGCAGCCTGAGCCAGGAACGGATGAACACCACTGTTTATTATAAGATCCTCGACGATGAAGTGGATTACCTTTCAGAATCGAAGGATGAAGAAAAAGTCATGAAAAACGAGCGGTTGAAATGGGTCTCCTTCAAACAACAGTTTTTCTCGACCACCCTCATTGCCGGTGATTTCTTCACGGATCCGGGGGTGCGGGTTGCCACACTGCCCGGGCCGCGGTCTTACCTGAAGTCGATGAGCGCCGAACTGGCCATCCCATTCGTCCCCTCCGAGAAAAAAGATATCTCCCTTTCCGTTTATTATGGCCCTAACAAGTTTTATGGATTGAAAAAGTACCATCTCGACATGGAGAAGATCATACCGCTGGGATGGGGATTTTTCCTGATGGCCTGGATAAACATCTATGCGGTAATCCCGGTGTTCACCTTCCTGGGTAATTTCGGCTGGAACTATGGGATCATCATCCTCATCCTGACCATCCTGCTCAAAATCGTCCTGTTTCCGATCGCTTACAAAACCTATAAATCATCTGCGAAAATGCGGGTGTTAAAGCCCGAAATGGATGAACTGAGCAAAAAATTTCCGAAAAAGGAAGATGCCATGAAAAAGCAACAGGCAACCATGGACCTGTACAAAAAAGCCGGCGTCAATCCGATGGCCGGCTGTATCCCGTTGCTTTTACAGATGCCGATCCTCATCGCCATGTTCCGCTTCTTTCCGTCATCCATTGAGCTTCGCCAGCAGGCCTTCCTCTGGGCACACGATCTTTCGTCGTACGACTCCATCTGGACGTTCCCGGGTGGATTTTCGATACCTTACTATGGCGATCACGTAAGCCTCTTTGCGTTGCTGATGACGATTTCGAGTATCCTTTATACCAAGATCAATGACCAGATGATGGGAAGCACCCAGCAACAGATGCCCGGGATGAAAACCATGATGTACCTCATGCCCCTGATGTTCCTGTTCTGGTTCAACGATTACTCCTCGGGGCTCAGTTATTATTACCTTCTGGCGAACCTTTTGACCTTTGCGCAGATCTACATCATCCGTGCTACCATTGATGAAAAGAAACTTCATGCCCAGATCGAAGCCAACCGGAAAAAACCGGTTAAAAAGTCAGGCTTCCAGAAACGGCTCGAGGATATGGCAAAGCAACGGGGATACCCGGTAAAGAAATAGACCCCACTCCGACGGGGTCCGGGTGCAGGAGGCTAAACAAGAAACTGCAGAAACTTTTCCATACCCCGGCGTTTATCTTTGTCGAACGTATAAGAGATGTTGTCATCGAGGTACGACCGGCAGTCAACCCCGCGAGGCAAACGGTCGCTGAAATGTTCCAGGCACTTTGGAATGTTCGAAATCCCGTAACGCAGGGCTTCTGTTAATGGTAAAAGCGCATCAGTAGGAACCTCCGGTCGTACTACCCAAACGGCAAAAACAAACGGGAGACCCGTGAAATCTATCCATTCCGTTGCAAGATCATAAACATAGCGGTACTTTGGCCTGAGCGTAAAGGTCTTGTCGCCAATCGCTACCAACGTTTTATCCGGATCTAAAGCAGCGGCCTCGCCGGGAATTAATTTTTTATAATCCGGTTGAATGTTCCAGTGGTGCCGGGCCAATATCTTTACCAGCTCTACGGAAGTCCGGGAATCAAAGTCAAGATAAATGGTGTGGATCTGATCCAGGGGATGCTGCGAGAGCAGGAGAACGGTTTTAACTTCCTTCACCGCGCCGATGCAAAAACCGGGTACCAGGGTGAATTCATCGAGCGTGGGTAAAGCGCCTGCCGGAACCAGGGCAACATCGGCTTCGCCCTTTTTCATCCGCTCTGCGCACAAGGAGGGAACATCAAGGTGCAACCGGAAATGATCACGGTAAGAAGAACTTTGAATTCCATAAACAAATGGAAAAGTATTCAGGTACGATACGGCTGAAATTCTCAGTGGTTCCATGGGGTATGTTCTGCTGCAAATTTAAATGATCTGCGCTGAAAAATCAGTAATAACTCATTTTTCTTTAACTTTGACGATCCAATTGACGCACTGACTTGAACCGACTGCTTTCTATCGTGCTGATGCTCTTTTTCCTGTTTAACATCATGGGATACCAGGTGCTTTTTGAAATAAAAAAATCAAAAATCAAAAAGGAGATCGGACTTCTTACACGGGATCAGAAGGTTGCCCTGACCGTCATCTCGATGGAAGAATTATCACAAGATCCCGGTTTCAGGCGTCAAGGAAAGGATGAATTCATATACCGGGGCAAGTTGTATGATGTAGTTTACAAAAAGCATCTGAACGGGACTGTTTTTTTCTATTGCATCCACGATACGAAGGAAGAACAGTTGGCTGCCGGTTTCCGGAAACTGGTGGACGACAAAATGATACAGTCTGTTCAGGATCATCTCATCAAGATCGCAGTACCGGTTGCAGTCAGCGGGACCCGTTTCGGAGATCCTTCTCCAATGGCAACTTTCCCATCATTCAAAATAAGCCTTACAACCATTTACATTCCTGTGTGGAGTCCGCCCCCGAAATCATCATAAGATTCGTTCTGCATTGCAGAATTGCATCCTTTGGACCATCCGGGTGATAATACATTCCATCGAATAACCGGGCCATAACGACATCATTCCAAAATTCAGCGTGCTTTTAGCGCGGATCATGATTGTTACCGCGCCCTGATGTTACCCGACCGGTCCTTTTGATACCGAATCGGAACATGTTTGCAAATAAAGACATACTGTTTCTTCCGGAATAACTGCTTCTAAATAGAGCGTGCTTTGCGTTTTTATTAAGGTCCGGTATAACCGGTACGGTAATATCCCGGGGGAAGATTCTGTGAAAAAGAGTTACACGTTAATTTTAAATTTATTTAATATGAAAATTTATCGATTATTGATTGTTGCAATATTATTAATCTGGGGATCCACCTCATGGGGACAGCGGGTCAAAGTACTTGATAAATCAGACCTTCAGCCCATCGGAGGAGTAGTGATCGCAAACAGGATGAAGACTCTTGCAGTCACCACCAACGAACAAGGTCAGGCCGACCTTTCGTCCTTCTCGCCGGGCGATTCCCTCTATGTTACCCATGTGGCGTTTCAGCCGGTGGTTCTGCTAAAGTCAGCGTTGCCGGCATCCAACGTCATCTACCTGGTTGAAAACATCATCAAACTTGATGAGTTTGTGATATCAGGTAACCGTACGGAAGAAAAGCGATCGGATTTGCCTTATAAAATTGAAGTGATCCAGGCGAAAGACATCGCTTTTAAAAATCCCCAGAACACAGGTATCATGCTGGAACAGACCGGTGAAGTGTTTGTTCAGACGAGCCAGATGGGCGGCGGGAGCCCGGTACTCCGCGGTTTCGAAGCCAACAAGGTTTTGCTGGTGGTCGACGGGGTCCGGATGAATAATGCAATTTACCGGGCAGGCCACCTGCAAAGCGCCATTACGATCGATCCGTTCGGACTCTCTTCGACAGAAGTGTTGTATGGTCCAGGTTCGACCCTTTACGGCAGTGATGCACTGGGAGGGGTCATCAACTTCATTACTCAGGATCCACAGCTTTCAACAAAGGGTAAAACAGAAGTCCATGGAAACCTGCTGGCCCGTTTTGCATCGGCGAACCTCGAAAAGACCGGAGGGATCAACCTGAACCTGGGTTGGCGGAAATGGGCCGTATTGCTCAATTTCTCCTACAGCGATTTTGATGACTTGCGTGAAGGAAGGGTCCGGAATCCTGCTTACGGTTCCTGGGGTGAACGTCCCACATACGCAGAACGCATCAACGGGAAAGATTCGATGCTTGTGAATGATAAGCCCTGGATCCAGAAACAGTCGGCATACCGCCAGTACAATTTCCTCGGGAAAGTATTGTTCCAGCCGGGTTCCCGCAGTCGCTATATCCTGAATATCCAGTACTCGAATTCCAGTGATATTCCGCGTTACGATCGGCTGACCGAGACCAACTCCTCCGGTGTCCTGAAATATGCAGAATGGTACTACGGGCCCCAATTGCGTTTTTTCGGATCGCTGAAGGCTGAATACAACCTCAACGGGGTGATCTTCGATCATGCCACGGTGATTCTCGGGTACCAGCGATCAAACGAGGACCGGATCCAACGGGATTTCGGCGGATCCAAAAAGAAGTACAACCTCGAATCCGTCGGGGTGATCTCCGTAAATGCCGACTTTGATAAAAGGCTTTGCGCTTCCGACAACCTCCGTTACGGGATTGAGTTTAATTACAATGATGTCGGGTCAAAGGCTTACAACGAAAACATCAAGACCGGAATCGAGACAGAGGACCGTGCTACACGCTATCCCGACCAAAAGGCCAACATGATGTATCTCTCGGCTTACCTGTCGAATCAATGGAAGATCAACCCGGTCTTCGAGTTTTCGCAGGGTGTTCGCTTCAATTATGTCACACTGAATGCCGCCTATTCCGATACCATGGTGAAAATCATGAAGATTCCTTTTAATCCTGAGATCTCTCAAAAGAACGCTGCGGTCAACGGTTATCTTGGATTTATCGCCGCTCCCGGGCATGACTGGAAATTTTCGCTGGTTGCCTCCACCGGATTCCGCGCTCCCAATATTGATGATCTGACCAAACTGAATGTTGTGACGGGTCAGACAGTTGTGATGCCTAATCCCGACCTGAAACCGGAGTATTCCTATAATCTCGAACTTTCGGTAGCCAAGACCATCGCCGGTAAGGTACGGCTCGAAGGGACCGCATTTTATAACTGGCTTCGTGATGCCATCGTCATAGAACCCAAGCCATACAACGGTTCCGACTCGATCATGATCGACGACGAGATGTACCAGACCCTGGCCCCGACCAATACCGGTAGAGCCTATGTGTGGGGAGTACAGGCAAGCATCCTGGCCCAGGTGACCCGCTCCTTTTCGATCGTGAGCAATCTTACCTATACCCTGGGTTACGATGAGACCGACGGCGCCCCGCTTGATCACATTCCACCGGTTTACGGGATGACTTCATTCAGGCTGGAACTGAAGAAGTTTAAAGGTGATTTTTACGTGATGTACAACGGCTGGAAGCGATTGAGCCAATACAGCCCAGGTGGTGAGGATAATGCCCAATATGCGACATCCTATGGCACCCCTTCGTGGTACACCCTCAACCTGAAGCTCAGCTATCAGATCATTCGTTACCTGAATGTAGAACTTGGAATGGAAAATATTCTGGATGAACACTACCGGAAATTTGCTTCCGGGATCAGCGCCCCGGGAAGAAACGTCATCGTAGCTTTACGCGCCAATTTTTAAGAGCATCGCATGTATCGAGCATACCTGCGGGATCACCAGTGATGATCCGTCATTGAGGATGACGAAATCGGCCATGCGCGCTTTTTCCTCATCCGGGATCTGAAACTGCATCCTTTTCAGAACGGAATTGCCATCGGCTGCATCTCTTTTCATGACGCGGTTGATGGCAATTTCTTTTGGGCAGGAAACATGGATGATGCGGTCGAAGGATCCTCCCAGTCCACTTTCAAAAATGATAGCCGCCTCCTGAAGGATGTACGGCGCCTGTGTCTGGACCGTCATCCACCTCGTGAAGGCTTTACCGACAAGGGGATGAACAACAGTATTGAGGTATTCGAGCGAGGCAGGATCATTGAAAACAATGGCGGCAAGCGCCTTGCGATCGATCTCCCCGCCGGGGATCAGAATCCGTTCGCCAAATTGGTGTACAAGATCCCGGCGGAGTTCTGGATCATTATAACATTTTTTAGCCTCTTCATCGGCATGGAATACGGGAATGCCAAGCACTTTGAAGATCCCGGCCACAGTGCTTTTTCCGCTGCCAATATTTCCGGTGAGCCCGACTCTCAGGATCATCGGTTGTTGTCGGTTGGAGGGTTGGCGTGCTCGCCGTGGACCGCTGTACTGTCGACCCGGATTGTTAACGAATCGACATTCTGTCCTGGCTTCATGCTTTCACCGGGGGATCCCGGGGTCAGACCGTCGACCGGATTGCGGTCAAAGTTAAAAAAGAGGGTGTCGGGAGAGACGGAATAAAAATCGACCGGGAAATTGGTTTGCGACATAATCTCTTTTCCGACTTGACTGGTAATCAGATATCCCCTGGGGTGATCACCGTATATCTTTAGCCTTACATCCCGGAGGCTCACTTCATATTTGTGATCCCGTTGCCGGAACAACTGCTCTGAAAAATACTCGAAACCCTGGATTCTGAAACGGATCCGGATTGTTGAATCGGAAAACTCCCGCAACTCCATGTGGGGAGGAGCATTGGTATAACTCAACCGGAAGTCGACCGCGTAATAGTAATCCTTGGATAGCCTGACCAGCGACCAGATGAATATCGACAGGATCAGGCAAACAACAAAAATGGACAGTTGGTTCCTGAATTTCTCGTTTCGCCTTTTACGGGCATTGCCGATGAAGTCGAGAAAATCGGATTTCAAGTTGTGATGTTTTTCCTGATTTATTTGTTCTCGATGGTTTGGGTGTTATCCATCGCAATGGCAGATTTTTCAACCCGTAACCTGACGTTGTTCTCTACTTCAATGGTCACGGTTGTTTCCTGCATTTCGACAATCCGGCCATGGATGCCGCCGATGGTGATGATCTTCTGACCTTTTTGCAGGTTTTCTTTGAATTTCTTCTGATCTTTCGACCGCTTCATCTGCGGACGGATAAAAAAGAAATAGAACACCACGATGATCAGTAACAGTGGCAGAAACGACCACCACCCGTTTTGCTGGGCACCCTGGCCCTGAGGCGCCATGAGAAGCATGTTTAAAATGATTTCCATATTTACGATTTATGATTTACGATTTATGATTGATTTATTGGTTGCCACCGCGTGGGTTGACTACCTGGGCTTTAATTCTGAGCATGGTGGTGTTGGGTTGGGTGTTGGCAACCACCAGAACATTCTTCGACTGGAATCCACGGCGTCCGTTGCTGTTGAACGATACCTTCACCTCGCCTTTTTCACCCGGACGAATGGGGGTTTTGGGGTAGGAGGGAACCGTGCACCCGCAGGAGGTGCTTACTTCGGCGATGATCAGATCCGACTTGCCGGTATTGGTGAAATGGAAGGAAATCGCAACCGATTCTCCTTCAAGGATCTTCCCGAAATCATGCTCGGTCTCTTCAAAGGTGATCTGTGGCAGGATGCTTCGGTCTCCCTTGCCGCTGGCAGTATTCGGATTGTTAACTACATCGGCCGGAATCTCCTCCTGCCCGTCTGTGTTGCGGTCACCGCATCCGGGGAGCGATAAGGAAACGGCTAAAAACAGGATCAATGTCAGCTTTTTACACTTCATCCGGAAAGCAACTTTAAGGCTGCAAAGGTAGGAAAAATCTTTATACTTTTACATCCATGCGCATTTACCTTATCGGCTACATGGGGTCGGGAAAATCAACCGTCGGTAAAAACCTTGCCTCCTGCCTTGGTTTTCAATTTCTCGACCTCGACCACCATTTCGAAGAACGGTACCGGATCAGCATTCTCGATTTTTTTGATAAATACGATGAGAACTTATTCCGGAGTATGGAACGCGACCTTTTACATGAGACCGGGGCGTTCGACGATGTGCTGATCTCAACGGGCGGAGGTACGCCCTGTTTTTTCGATAATATGAAGTTTATCCGGGAACACGGGATCGCGGTCTACATCCGGTGGCCTGCCGGAATGCTGGCCGAACGGTTGCAAAACCTGAGGAAAAAGAGACCAATACTGAAGGATCTTGATCCTGAATCCCTTCCCGAGAAAATCAGCGAGCAACTGGCCGAACGCGAGTTTTTTTACGGTCAGGCTGATATCATCATCGATGCCGGTGCGTTTTCACCCCAACAACTGACCGAAATCCTGCTGAAAAAAATTGCTGACTTCACTGATCGCGGGTGAACCGACACGTAAGGTGGAACAGCGATGCGATGATCTACCGGGGTTCACTTAATTTTATGGAGCAGGGCGACATTCTCAACATGCTGGGTGTGGGGGAACATGTCGACGGGCTGACATTTCACGAGGTGATAGGAAGGGCTCATTAAAGCCAGATCACGGGCCTGCGTCGCCGGATTGCAGCTGACGTACACCACTTTTTCCGGTCGGATCTGCAGGATCGTCCGGACTACTTTTTCATGCATTCCGTTTCGGGGAGGATCGGTGATGATGATATCGGGACTGCCGTGCTGCGCCAGGAACCTGTCGTCGAGTATCTTTTCAGCCTCACCGGCGATGAAGGTTGTGTTTTGGATCCGGTTAAGCTTTGAATTCAGAATGGCATCAGCAACTGCCGGTTCCACCGACTCAATACCCGTCACGTGCTGTGCATAAGGAGCGAGGTAGTTGGCGATGGTGCCGGTACCGGTATAAAGATCGTACACGGCTTCGACGCCCGTCAGATCTGCGAATCCGGCCACAGTGCGGTACAGGTTGACTGCCTGCAGACTGTTGGTCTGGAAAAAAGAGGCGGGACCGATGCGGTAGGAGATATCCGGATATCCATCCCGGTATGGCGGCAGGATTTCGGTAATGTAAGGTTCGCCTGCTGCATGTCTGAATTCGAGGTCGTTCAGGGAATCGTTCTTCTTCGGGTTGATCACATAAAACAGACTCGTGATCTGCGGGAATTTTTTAGTCAGGTGGTCGATCATCAGACCGATAGCCGGATCTTCATGATGAAAAACGAGGATAACCATGAGCCCGCCCGAAAGGGTGTCGCGGATGATCAGGTTGCGCATCAGCCCTTCCCATTTTCTGACATCGTAAAACGGGAGTTGATGCGCCTCTGCATACGACCTCAATTCATTTCGGATGGCGTTTGAAGGATCTTTCTGGTGAAAACATTCCCGGATGTCGACCACCTTATCGAAGAAACGGGGAACATGAAATCCCAGGGCATTGTAATGAGTCGACGTGTCGTCGTCCGGTTTGACGGGTTCAGTGAACCACCGGTGATTGGAAAAGGTGAAGTCGAGTTTGTTCCGGTAATATTGCGTGACCGGTGATGGGAGGATCGGTAAGATTTCAGGTGCATCTATCTTTCCGATCCGGGTCAGATTGTCGTAAACCTGTTTTTGTTTATAGTACAATTGCCTTTCATACGTCATGTTCTGCCACCTGCATCCCCCACAGATGCCGAAATGGACACAATGGGGTTCGATACGCCAGGGCGAAGGGATTCGCAAACGGACAGCCCGGCCCTCGAGATACCTTCTTTTTTTTGCGGTGATTTGCAGATCGGCCACATCCCCCGGAACTACGAATGGTACAAAGATCACCTGATCATTGATCCGTGCGATCGACATCCCCTCGGAGCCGGCGTCGAGGATCTCCACATTTTCAAGGATTATCGGGGAGGAGGAGGATTTCATTCGAAATAATTCAAATTAGCGAATAGCGAATAGGGATTAGCGAATAGGACGTTTACCGTTTTCCATTTTCAATTGTCCATTATCAATTGTCACTTGTCCATTGTCCTTCGCTTCTGAAAGTGCCTCGAATCGCCCCACTCTCCGTAGGCGATGGTGTCGCCGGCTATCCGGATGCGAGCTTCGAGGCAGGTCTGGCAGGCTGATGCTTCTTCATCCAGACAGGGTTTATTTTCGTAGAGCAGGTAATCCTGCCGGTACCTGACCGGGGTCAGGTTGGGCATGATGACATTCGCCCCGGCAAGCAACGCTTTTTCGCGGCCCTGCGGATCAATGGTTTGCATGGCCGTGGTAGCAGCGATGTTGATATCTTTCATCATGATGCGGAGGATGGCGACCATTTTAAGCGACAGGTCAAAGCGTCCTGTGAGCGGCAGCAGGGTTTCGCGGTAGCGGTAAAGGGGCGTATCTTCATGTTCGATATACGGTCCCATGCCGACCATATCGATGTCAAAATCCCGGAAGAACAGCAGGTCATCGGCAAGGTCGCCGATGGTTTGAAAGGGGAGGCCGATCATCACCCCCGTACCAACCTGGTAGCCGATCGACCGCAGGGTGCGGAGGGCGCTCAACCGAGCCGTGTAACTGTGACGGGGGGTGTTTGGATGAAGTTTGAGGTAGAGGTCGGGATTCGATACCTCGATGCGCAGGAGATACCGGTGTGCGCCCGCTTCGAACCACCGCCGGTAGGTCTCTTCCGACTGTTCGCCCAGGGATAGCGTTACATGCAATTCGCCGTTGGTCGACGCATGGATTTCGCGGAGTAACTTTTCAATCTTCCGGGTGAAGGTCTGGTTGTTCTGCTCACCCGACTGGATGACGATCGAAGCAAACCGGTTCACATACGCGTACTGCACCGCTTCCATGACTTCGGAATCGGTCATACGGTAACGCACATAGCGCTTGTTCCCGGCACGGATCCCGCAATAGTAGCAATTCTTGGAACAAGTGTTCGAATATTCCAGCAACCCCCTGAAATAAACTTTCCTGCCAACGAACCGGGCCTTTGTTTCAGCGGCCATCTCAAACAACCGCAACCGCTCGTCCCCCAATGTATTTAACAGGAAAATCAGGTCATCCCTGGAGAAAACAGCTTTTTCAAAAATTTTTTCAACAAAGCTCATCAGGAACAAATTATCTTAATATCTTAGCAAAAAACCGGTAATCTTGTTTATTAAGCAAAATTACGATTTTTCCCGAATGACCCATTGTTTTCGGAACAGGTGATGCCGGACAGGATTTACATCAACAGAAATATCATATGGATAATACGATCGTTACCCTGCTTGTAGATGATGATAAAACCAGTATTGTCGCCTTACAATCATTGTTGAAGGGGAATTTTCCGAACATCGAGATCGCCGGAATTGCCAACAATGTCAGTGAAGCTGTTTTTCTGGTTGATGCCGTAAAACCCGATCTGGTCTTTCTCGATATCAACATGCCCGACGGTGAAGGATTTGATGTTTTTGAGCGGGTGTCGTATAAGGATTTCAGGGTGATCTTCATTACAGCTTTCGATAAATATGCCGTCAGGGCATTCGAATTCTCAGCGTTGCATTATCTGGTAAAACCGGTCACCCTCGAAATGCTGACCATCGCCATCGACCGCTATAAAGATGTAAAGGTCGATGAGATCGATAACCGTTTGCGGATCTTGCGCGACAGTTTACGCAGCAAGAATGAAAAGATCATCATACCCTCCACCGACGGGTTGAATATCGTTAAGCTGAACGATATTGTCAGGCTCGAAGCAAGCGACGTGTACACCCTCTTTTATATGATCAACGGCCAGCGTTTCGTTGCATCAAAACCCCTGAACACCTACGAAAAGATCCTCGAAGACCTGCCCTTTTCGCGGGTTCACAGCAAGCATCTGATCAACCTGATGTTCGTGAAACGATATGTCAAAGGGAAAGGTGGATCCATAATCCTCGAAGACAACACCGAAGTGGAGGTCTCCGTCAGAAAAAAAGCTGATTTTCTTGAAAAGCTGAAGAATTACGCGAGATTTGTTTAGGCAATAGGCAATAGGCAATAGGAATTTTGTCAAACATTAAATCTTATGTGTAAGATATCGCCGTCGCCGACCACATAGTTTTTACCTTCCACCATCAATTTCCCGTGTTCTTTGCAGGCATGCTCCGATTTCAGCCGGATAAAGTCATCGTACTTTATCACCTCGGCGCGGATGAAACCCCGTTCCAGGTCGCTGTGGATGACGCCGGCAGCCTGCGGAGCCGTCATCCCCTTTCTGATGGTCCACGCGCGAACCTCCTTGGGCCCGGCTGTGAAGAAACATTGCAGATCAAGGAGGTGAAAGGCTGCCCTGACAAGGCGGTTGACACCCGGCTCCGGTAAACCTGCGTCGGCCAGGAAAATTTCACGGTCGTCGGCGCTTTCCAGCTCCGCGATTTCCGATTCCATCCGGGCTGCGATAACGAGCGTCTCGGCTTCCTCCCCTGCGATGGCATCAACGAATTTCCGGGAGTATTCATTTCCCCGGGTTGCCGACGGATCATCGACGTTGCAAACGTACATCACCGGCTTGAAGCTGAGCAGAAACAGGTCGTCGATAAACCGGATATCTTCCGGCGCAATGGGGGCGGTGCGGGCCGACTGGAACGATTCCAGATGGTTCTTCAGCAATTTTAAAACCTCAAGGCCGTGCCGGGCATCTTTGTCGCCCGTTTTGGCCATCTTATCCAACCGGATGATTTTTTTTTCAACCGATTCAAGGTCCTTGATCTGAAGCTCCAGATCAACGATTTCGCGGTCGCGCATTGGGTTGACGGAACCCTCGGGATGCGGTAACTGCGGATCGTCGAAACAACGGATTACATGGATGAGCGCATCCACATTCCGGATGTCGGAAAGAAACCGGTTGCCTTCGGTCTGACTGCCGCCTTTCGTCAGCCCGGGAATATCGACCATCTCGATGGTAGTATGAACCACCCGTGCCGAATGGATCAGATCGTCGATCTCATACAGCCGACGATCGGGAACATTCACAATTCCCAGGTTCGATTTATTCCCCGTGAAAGCCGCGCTGTGCGTCTCAGCACGGTTGTTGGAGATACAGTTAAAAAGGGTGGTTTTTCCCGATCCGGTCAAACCGATGATCCCGCATTTGAGTGACATCTTCTGAAGTTTTAAACTGCAAATGTAAGGAAACGGAGATGAGAATTACATATTTCGTGATTCGTAAAATCATAGCTTGTTGTATATTAAAAACATTCCTCGTACCTTTGCAGCCCTTTTTTGTCGGGTGAAAAAGGAGTATCGTTCTTTATCGAAATCCCGTCCAATCCATAAAATGTTTAACCCGGATAGCGGGAATACCGCATCCACAAAGCAATTTTTGAATGAATATTGAAGAAACCAATGCCAGTCCGGAACAGTCGGTTGAACCCATTGCTGAACCCGTTGTAAACGAAACCCCGGAAATCGTCGCCGAAGAAGTTAAAACCGGAACCGATCCCGAACCTGCCGCCGAACCTGCCACCACGGTGGTCGCAGAACCCGCCGCAGAGCCTGTCGCGGATCCCGCACCTGTAAAACCGGCACCGCAGAAAAGGGTCGTTTTCAACAAAGAATCGTTGAAAGATTTCGACTGGGACGCCATCGGCAAAAAACATGAAGTTTACTCCAGTGATGAACGCCGCAAACTCGAAGACACTTATGACCAGACCCTCCGGGCCATCCAGGATCATGAAGTGATTGAAGGGACTGTCGTCACCATGACCAACCGTGAAGTCATTGTAAATATCGGCTTCAAGAGCGACGGCGTGATCCAGATCAATGAATTTCGCTACAATCCCGATCTGAAAATCGGTGACAAGGTAGAAGTTTATATCGAGAACCAGGAAGACACCAGCGGTCAGTTGCTGCTCTCGCATAAAAAGGCACGCATCCTGAAATCGTGGGAACGCATCAACGACGCTTACGAAAAACAGGAGATCATCAAGGGTTATGTAAAATCACGTACCAAGGGCGGACTCATTGTTGATATCTTCGGTATCGAGGCATTCCTCCCCGGTTCACAGATCGATGTGAAACCCATCCGCGACTACGATGTGTTTGTCGACAAAGTGATGGAATTCAAAGTAGTGAAGATCAACCACGAGTACAAGAACGTCGTGGTATCGCATAAGGCTCTGATCGAAGACGAACTCGAAGCCCAGAAGGCAGAGATCATCAAGAAGCTTGAAAAGGGACAGATCCTCGAAGGAACCGTCAAGAACATCACCAGCTATGGCGTGTTTGTTGACCTTGGTGGTGTCGACGGTCTGATCCACATCACCGACCTGAGCTGGGGACGTATCAACCATCCGGAAGAGATCGTGAAACTCGATCAGAAGATCAAGGTTGTAATCCTCGATTTTGATGAAAACAAGAAACGTATTGCGCTTGGTCTGAAGCAGCTCACCCCGCATCCGTGGGATTCGCTGGATCCGAACCTCAAGATCGGCGACAAGGTTAAAGGTAAAGTCGTTGTCATTGCCGATTACGGCGCCTTCGTTGAAATCAACACCGGAGTCGAAGGTCTGATCCACGTTTCCGAGATGTCATGGTCACAGCACCTGCGTACTGCGCACGATTTCCTTAAAGTAGGACAGGAGGTGGAAGCCGTGATCCTGACCCTCGACCGCGAGGAACGCAAGATGTCGATGGGCATCAAACAACTGATCCCCGACCCGTGGGCCAACATCAAGGAAAAATACCCGCTGAAATCGAAACATTCGGCCATCGTCCGCAACTTCACGAACTTTGGTATTTTCGTGGAACTCGAGGAGGGCGTCGACGGACTGATCCACATTTCCGACCTGAGCTGGTCGAAGAAGATCAAGCATCCGGCTGAGTTCACCAAGATCGGGGAATCGATCGACGTGATCGTACTCGATGTCGACGTGGAAAACCGCAGGCTCAGCCTCGGTCACAAGCAACTTGAGGAGAATCCGTGGGATGTGTTCGAAAGCGTTTTTGCCGTAGGTTCGGTACATCTCGGAACCATCGTGAGCATGAGCGACAAGGGAGCCATCGTGGCGTTGCCTTACGGTGTTGAAGGATTTGCCCCCTTGCGTCATCTTGGTAAGGAAGACGGAACCCAGGCCCGCGACGAGGAAGCCCTCGATTTCAAGGTTATCGAGTTTTCGAAAGATAACAAGAAGATCATCCTTTCGCACAGCAAGATCCACCAGGATGCGCAGAATGCAGAGAAAAACAAGGAGGCCAAAGCAGGTCTGAAGAAGGAGAAGGATACCAAGAAAGCCGTTAAGAAACTCAAGGATAACCTGGAGAAGACGACACTTGGCGATATCGATGCCCTCGCGAACCTGAAGGCCGACATGGTTAAGGCTGAAGAGCTGGCACGTGAACCCAAGCCCGCTCAGGAAACCCTGAAACTCGATCTCGACACGCCTCAGGAAGAGCCGAAGGCTGAATAATCATGACTTTCTCATTTACGGTCCTCGGCAGCAGTGCAGCTGTTGCGGCAAACGACCGGAACCTAAGCGCTCATTTGCTCAATGCAAATGAGCGCTTTCATTTGATCGACTGCGGGGAGGGAACCCAATTCCAGTTACGGAAATTTCACCTTTCCATCATGCGGATCAAGCACATCTACATCAGTCACCTGCATGGCGACCATTTTTTTGGGCTGGTCGGATTGCTCAACACCATGCATTTGCTGGGCCGTTCGGAAGAGCTTACCGTGCATGGCCCCCCGCAGCTCAGGGAGATCATTGAGATCCAGCTTGAAGCCTCTCAGACCCGGCTGAAATACCCGGTGCATTTTAACATGCTCTGTTCTGACGGTTACCGGTTGATATTGGAAGAGGAACGGTTGGAGGTCCACAGTTTTCCGCTGAAACACAGCATCCCGGCCTGGGGTTTCATCTTCCGCGAGAAGAATCCTCCGCGTAAAGTACCGGTAGCGCGTTCATTGGCATATTGCAGCGACACCGTTTACGATGAAAGCATCGTGCCCTGGATCTCGGATGCACGGCTGCTGTATCACGAAGCGACCTTTGCATCGGCGATGGAACAAGTAGCCGCCGAAAAATTTCACGCCACGGCAGCTCAGGCAGCCACCATCGCCCTGAAAGCCGGTGTGGCCAAGCTGATCATCGGTCATTTTTCGGCCCGGTACGAGGATGTTCAGCCCTTGCTCGATGAAGCACGGGTGATTTTTCCCGAAACATACGCCGCCGAAGAAGGGGAACGGATTGAGCTATAAAACTAAACGCAGCAATCTCGTACAACTCTTCGTACAACTCTTCGTCCGCTCTTCGTCTAACTCTTCATCCAACCTGTTCCCGTTTTTTTTACCTTTGCAGCCATTCTGTAAATCATTCCACCATGAGAAAAACGATCACCCTCTTTATCACCATGACCATGACCGCGATTTCAATGCTCGCCCAAACCGATAATCCTTTTTTCCGCGAATGGAAAACGCCATTCGGGGTGCCTCCTTTCGAACAGATCCGGAATGATCATTATATGCCGGCCTTTATGGAAGGAATGAAGCAACAACAGGCGGAAATTGAAGCCATCGTGAGCAACCCGGCGACACCAACCTTCGAA
Organism: Bacteroidales bacterium; assembly: GCA_028706295.1. Lineage (GTDB taxonomy): Bacteria > Bacteroidota > Bacteroidia > Bacteroidales > FEN-979 > CAIVAT01. Next base: position 24,865 of record JAQWBQ010000029.1, on the reverse strand, counting down.
AACACCATCGCAGCCCTGGATCGGAGCGGGGCGCTGCTCGATAAAGTCAGTTCCGTTTTTTACGGTTTGAATTCGGCCAACACCAACGATGCAATGCAGGAGATCGCCCGCCGGTTGTCGCCGCTGATGTCGAAACACAGTGATGACATCAGTCTGAATCCGGGGCTATTCACCCGGATCAAGGCGGTGTACAAGAGCCCGGAGATGGCGAAACTCGCACCCGATCAGAGGCGGCTGGTTGAAGAGACTTACAAGGGATTTGTCAGGAGCGGAGCAAATCTTCGCGATGAGGATAAAGAGAAACTCCGCGAATTGAATAGCGAGATCAGCATGTTACAACTTACTTTTGGCCAAAATCTGTTGTCGGAAACCAATGCCTATAAGCTGATCCTCGACCGGGAGGAGTATCTGGAAGGACTTTCGAAAGAGCAGATCAACAGTGCGCTGGAAGCCGGCGCCCGGTCGGAGGCTACCAAAGGCAAATGGGTTTTCACACTCCAGAATCCCAGTGTGATGCCGTTTTTACAGTTCTCTGACAACAGGAAATACCGGGAGCAGATCTTCAGCGCTTACATCAGTCGCGGCAACAACAATAACGACAAGGACAACAAGGCCATCATTGCCAGACTGATCCCGCTCCGCAAGCAGAAAGCCGCGCTGCTGGGTTTCGATTCTTATGCCGCCTATGCTTTGGATGACCGCATGGCGAAAAAGCCCGAAAATGTTTACAACCTGCTTGATCAGATTTGGACCCCCGCCCTTGAAATGGCGCGCAGGGAGGCCGACGATATGCAGTCGCTGATCCGGGAAGAGGGTCAGGATTTTCAACTTGAAGGTTGGGACTGGCGGTATTACAGCAACAAGATCATGCAGAAAAAATTTGATTTGAATGAGGAGGCACTGAAACCCTATTTTAAGTTGGATAACGTCAGGGAAGGCGTCTTTTATGTTGCACGGAAACTTTACGGGATCACCTTTACCGAGGTTGCCGGGGCGCCCAAATACTTCACGGATGTTAAGCTCTACGAATGCAAGGAGGCTGACGGAAGCCATCTTGGCGTTCTGTACCTCGATTTTCATCCCAGGGCCAGCAAGCGGGGAGGAGCCTGGTGCGGCAGTTACCGGTCGCAAAAGTACGAGAACGGCAAGCGGGTCGCGCCCGTCATGACCATCGTTTGCAATTTCTCAGCCCCTTCGGGCGATCAACCTGCACTTCTGACTCCCGATGAAGCAGAGACCTTCTTTCACGAATTTGGACACGCACTTGCCGGTCTGATGAGAAATGTCAGATATGACGGTATTTCGGGGGTTCCGCGCGATTTTGTCGAACTTCCATCGCAAATCATGGAACACTGGGCCTTCGAACCCGAAGTCCTGAAGGTTTACGCGAAGCATTATCAAACCGGAGCCGTAATTCCTGCCGAATTGGTCGAAAAGATACAAAACAGCAGCAAATTTGGCCAGGGTTTCAAAACAACCGAATATCTTGCCGCATCGTACCTCGATATGGATTATCATTTCCGCTATCCGGAAATCAAAGCGGAAGGCGCCGTGAAGGAACCTGCAACAAAGCCTGCTTCCGAAGTGCCTGTTTTTAAAGTAAAAACTAAAGAGAAAAGTCCTGAAATGGTCACTTCCGACCGCGAAGCACCGCCTGCCGAAGAGGTCCGGGAAGGTGAGGATATCAAAAAAGCTGAAGCGGTGAAGGAGGGTGAGAAGTTTTATGAAAAGAATCCGTCGCCGGGGCTCGACGTGCTGGCTTTTGAAGCCGCATCGATGAAACGGATCGGGCTGATCCCGCAGATTCCGCCGCGCTACCGTTCGACCTACTTCCAGCATACCATGACAGGCGGATACACGGCCGGGTATTACAGCTACATCTGGGCCGAAGTCCTCGATGCTGACGCGTTCCAGGCCTTCAAGGAAAAAGGGGATATTTTCGACAAAGCGACTGCGCAGCGTTTTCGCACCTGCATCCTTGAAAAAGGAGGATCAAAGGAGGCCATGGATATGTATGTCGACTTCAGGGGCCACGAACCCAAGATCGACGCACTGTTGGAGAACAGAGGGCTGAAGTAGGACCTGGCAGGGACAGTTGAAATAAGGAACGAGTGATTTACTGAAAAAGTGAATCTTAATTCTCCGTTTTCCATTTTCCATTTTCCATTTTCCATTTTCCATTGTCAATTGTCCATTATTATCATCCTACCTTACTGATCTGTAATAATTTATTCCGATTATGTAACGACATTACCCGATCTGAAAGGGAAATTATCTCTTCGTTCTGAAATTCCCTGATAACTTTAATCGCCCCTTCTTTCGACATCCCGGAGAGTTCGGCAAGATCTTGTTTTGTCAGGTGTAAGGGAATATTCTCTGACTTGTAAACTTCATCAAACAAATAAAGCAAGGTATCTGCCATCCTTCCGGGCATCTGTTTCTGAACCAGAAATAACAGTCGATTATAGCCTGCCAGAATATTTCTGCTTATCTCTGCAAGGAATGCGTCCCTGAAAGCTTTATTTTCATCAATAATTGTTTTAAAAACCGGAAGTCCGATAAAACATACCGTTGTGTCGGTCAATGCTGATACGGTAACGTGATGAATTTGATCGAGATACAAACCAGGTCCACCGATAAAGTTGGTTGGTTTTACAATTTGCAGGATCGATGAGGTTTTCCTGACTCCTTCAAGGTAAAGCTTTGCGTACCCTGCATTAAGAGAAATCACATGTGTCATCGAAGTGCCCTGTTTCCGGATGGTCTCACCCTGCCTGAATTCGACCGTCAACCGGTTTTTTTCAACCAAGAGCAATTCTTCATCCGTTAAAAAACAAAATAGCGGGGATTTAACCTGACAACCAGTACAGTGTCGGGTCGGGTTCATGCAATCCGGTTCCATAGTCAAGGGTTATGATACCAAAATAGTGTATTCTTTCCTTTCATCAGAGGTAAAATTTCCTGTTTTTCCCGACAAAAATACATCAAAGAATAATACTAAGTCAGACTAATTCCAAATAAATTTGAAAAAAAATTAACAGGTTATGGCACACATCTATAAATGGTCGGTGAATGAGATCATTCGGTCGGTCTACACCAGGATTAACGGGACTCTCTGGTTTGTCCTTATATTGGCAACGTTCACCGGAGTAATCGGGGTGGATGCTCAGGTACAGGTATGTTGTCCGGAGTTTACCTTAAAAGATGCCCGGGAGATCTGTGCTCCAGAGGGTGCATGCCAGGGCAACAATCCTGCCGGTGGCGTTGGTCACACACTAGTGGCTTGTAAAAATACAGTCCACCAATATACCGTCTTCCCTAATCTGTCAGGGTATATTTATACATGGACCATTGCAGGAGGAGCAGCACCGGGTCCGACAGGAAATCCGATGGCGATCGCGTGGGGTTCGGGTTCGACCGGGTTTATCAAGGTGGTGATCAGTAATACCGCTAGCGGGGGAAGTTGTGTCGATTCAATTATTCAGCAGGTTTGCCTGATCGATGGACAGGATGCAGGTTTCACTGTCGATCAGGATACCGTTTGCATCAACACGCCTGTTTCATTTACCAATACCTCTTTGGGCGGAAGTAACTATCACTGGGATTTCGGCGACGGGACTACATCCGCCCTGTCAACCCCACCGCCCCATGCATACGCAGCTACGGGAATTTATATTGTGACACTTACAGCCACCAATACCGGAGGTTCGTCGTCGCAGGGTGAGATCAAACGTCCGTGCGGTTGCCAGGATACCATTACGAAAGTGATCGTCGTACTTAACGGAACCGGCCCTGCGATTGATGCCGACTGCTGTTTCGGCACGGTCTGTCCGGGCGATACCTCCACATTTTGTACCTCCTCCGTGTGTACTTCGTATAACTGGAGTGTATCGGGCGGCACCATTGTTTCGGGGGCCGGAACCAGCTGTATCAAGGTGATCTGGAATGCAACCTACATGGGTCCAACCACGGTCAGTCTCTCGGTTCCCGGTTGCGGGTCGGCCCCATGTCCGGGTACAACAACCATCCAGGTCCCGGTACTATATCCGAATCTTCCGGTCAATGGTCCGGCCATTCTTTGCGCCGGCGCCTCCGGAAGTTATTTCCTCCCTTCCATGCCCGGCACCTATTATTTATGGACCACGACTGCCCCTGCGGGAACCTATTCCTTCAATGACCTGAACCGGAACACAGCCGGAGTCAATATATCGTTCACCATCCCGGGTACCTACCAGCTGCAGTGCCAGTACAACAATCCTTTAGCCGGTTGCAGCGGTGTAAGTTCCATCACGGTCAATGTTTTGCCGGTATTCAGCTTCAGCGGCGACGAAACGGTTTGCGAAGGTTCATCGTCTTTATATACGGCCAATGGCAATGCAAACTGGACCGTAGCGCCGGCCGGGGCCATTTTTACGCCGGGGCCTGGTTCGGTAAAAACCATTATCTGGACATCACCCGGAACATACACGATACAGGCTGTACCGGCTTTTGCTGGAGTATTTTGTAACAGCAGCGCGGTCAAGATTGTCCAGGTGGTGGCGAAACCAGTATTAGGACCGATATCCGGGCCGGCAGTGGTTTGCCCTGGCAAAAAACATGTTTATAAAGTAACAACCAACAAACCCGGTAATCCTTTTACCTGGTCGGTGACGGGTGGAACAGGGAGTGTCATGAGCCAGATGGGGGCCGATGGCGATTCAGCTATTATAAAGCTTAACGGATCGGGACCCTGGACCATACAGGTTATTCAGCAAATTGAGATCAGCCCGGGGGTGTTTTGTCAGTCATTACCCCAGACTCTTACGGTCACTGTATTTCCGGTGCCGGTCATAACAGGTCCGGCGAATGTTTGTGTCGATGCCGTCACTGCTTATTCGGTTGCCGGCACTTATCCTCCCGGCGATTTGGTTTGGTCGGTAAGCCCTTCGAACCGCGGATCGATCCTGTCGGGCCAGGGAACCAATATGGTCACTATCCGCTGGCATGGACCGCCCACTACGGCCGTTATCACTGCCGCATCCTGTGCCGGATCCGGGACCTTCGCTGTGAATATTGTCAATCCTCCCTTCGTTGTCCCGATCTCTGCAAATGGTCCCTTTGAGTACTGTTTGCCCGGTATGCCTAACAATCTGGTCTTGAGTACATCAACCGGATTTACCTTCTATCAGTGGTACCTCAACGGATCGCCCATAGGTGGCGCCAATTCATCCTCCTATTCGGTTCCGAATGCAACGTTCACCGGGGCGGGAATCTGGTATTTTTCAGTCGAGGTTTCGAACGGACTTTGTTCAGTGACAAAAACTGCCTATGTTCTTATCGGTAATTGCCAGGGAGGTCCACCGCCAAATCCCATCGTTTGCTCCATCGACTTTACTGTCAATCCGAATCCTGCATGTGCCGGCCAGCCCGTAACTTTCACAGCCATTCCTACCGGCCCGGGGTTTTCTTATCAATGGTCGTTCGGCGACGGAGCTACATCTTTCCAATCGCTTACACAACATGAATATTCTGTGCCAGGCAATTATACGGTAACCCTCACCGGAACCATCGGGAATTGTGTTGCTACGGCCACCAAGACGGTGACCATAAACCCGCTTCCGTCATGCCAGATCGGAGCCTCCGATACCATCTTCTGCCCGGGCGGCTTTGTAACCCTTTTCGGATGCCCGGGTTTCCCTACATATCAGTGGTACCGTAACGGTAATCCGATAACTGGAGCCAATTCAGTAAATTATTCGGCCACACTGCATGGGGAATATGAACTGGAGGTTACCAATGGTTTTGGTTGCACCAACCGTTCGAACGTTGTTTACCTATATATGTATGGCATTCCCAAAGCAAAGATATCCGGACAGGGATCGATTTGCGCTTATCCCGGGTCATACAGCCAGTTCACCCTGACAGCTTTTTACAATAGCGCGTATAAATATGACTGGTCGTCGACACATCCCGGCACGACATTCCTACCAAACAATTCAAATGCTGCTTATCAGACCACAGTAAGTCTGACTTTACCTGCGACACTGCCTTATACCGCCGCGTTCATCGTGAAAGTGACCGATACGGTTACCGGGTGTATTGCATACGATACCTTATGTATCATCTTTAATGAGATACCCATGGTTACCATTCCTTTCCATTTCGGTTGCGAAGCAGGTCCGGTTACGCTAACGCCCTCACCGGTTGATATCACCAAATTCAATTACCAATGGAGCAGCGGACAGACGACTCCGGTCATCACGGTTTCGGCCCCGGGCTTCTACTCACTGACCGTAACAGACAAAACTACCGGATGTTCATCCATGGTCAATGCTGCCATGATCTATCCTAAACCTGATCTGAGCCTGTTTCCGACAGGGTGTGATACGATAGGCTGTAAGAACGATACATTGCATCTTTATATTCCTTTACCTTTACGGGCCAGCCCTCCCTTCAACACCTATGCCTCGGCTTATCCGACCATCAACTGGTACGATAACGGTAATTATGTCACTCCGGTCGGAACTGGTAAGGATTTGTATTTCGTAGCCAATTCGGGGGGATCACACCAGATATCGGTCGTGGTAACTAACCAGTATGGTTGCACGGATACCGCGGGCGTGTTTTGTCTGAATGTGAAGTGCGACACCCTTGATTTTGGCGATGCTCCCGACAATCCGCGGTCGATGATGCTTTATCCCACACTTCTTGCGAGCAATGGTGCAAGACATGTAATTGTGCCGGGCGTGTTCCTGGGTAGCATGGTTGATCCGGAACCCGACGGGCAACCTGGCATCGGTGCCAATTGTGATGATAACGATTGCGTTTACCCCTCGGCTGGCGATGATGAAGACGGTGTGCTGATACCATCCACGATCATGCAGGGAGGAACCGTTAGCATTACTGTTAATGCGTCGGTCGCGGGATTTCTTGATGCGTGGATCGACTACAATGTCGACGGAGACTGGAGCGATCCGGGTGAACATGTATTTATCGTCCAAGCCCTCACGCCAGGTCCGAATATCCTGAATTTCACGGTTCCGTCATCTGCCTCCATGGGTCAGTCGTATACCAGGTTCCGGTTCAGGACCATGCAAACCGTCATTAATTTCGATGGTCTTGTCCTGAACGGTGAGGTCGAAGACTACCCGGTGTTCATTGAAGAATGTCCCCAGGGTGAAGAGATCGACTTTGGAGATGCGCCCGACAACATCCAGTCCGGATTCTCGTATTCCACACTGTTGTCATCGAATGGCGCCAGGCACAATATCTTTACCAACATCCGCCTGGGCGCCCTGATTGATCCGGAAACGGATGGCCAGCCAAACCTGGCCTCAACAGGCGATGATCTTGCCCTTTCGGACGATGAGGATGGCGTCGTTATCGTTGGTAAAATGTATGTTGGAAAACCAGCCAATATCCAGGTTTCCGCAAGTACTGCAGGATTCCTGAATGCCTGGATGGATTTTAACAAGGATGGCGACTGGACCGATGCCGGTGAGCAGATATTTATCAATCAGCCGCTTACTGCGGGAGTCAATGCGCTTACCTTTGCGATTCCTTCAACAGCGCTTCAGGGAAAAACCTACACGCGTTTCAGGTTCAACACAACAGGCGGATTATCATGGTCGGGCCCGGCAGTAAATGGCGAAGTAGAAGATTACAGGGTACATACCTGCCCGAAATGGTGGCCAATCCCGACATCCTATCGCCACCTGATCTTCATTCCGCATGATATTCCGTTGCTGACAGCAGGCGATGTACTTGGCGTATTTTATCATGATGCAAATGGAATGCTGGTCTGCGGTGGTCTTTCGGAATTCAATGGCACCGATGATCAGACGCTGATTGCCTTCGGAGACAATCCCGCCACGCCGGAGAAAGATGGTTTTGTGGTCGGTGAACCCATCATCTGGAAACTATGTTCGGTGGTAAAAGGTGATGCCAACGATGTGGAAGTGATATACGATCAAAGCTATCCTAACTACAATGGTACCTTCGTTATCAACGGATTGTCGGCACTGACAGGACTGAACGGGCTGCATGTTTATGCCTCTGCATTTCCGGGCAGCATCTGCGAAGGCGAGACCGTGCAACTTACTGCCGACCTTGCCGAACCTGCCAGCGGTGTTACTTTTTCATGGACTTCGCAGCCGGCCGGCTTTAAATCGACTGCCCAAAGTCCAATGGTGAATCCGGTGGTAACATCAAGCTATTTTGTGGAAGCTTACGACGGTTTATTCCATGCTTTTGATACGGTGACCGTCGCAGTAACCCAATCAAACCCGATCCAGGATACGATCTGGCTTAGAAACCTTACCCTGTTACCGGGGCAGAACTATTGCTACAATGCGTATCAAACCATCACAACGGCCGGCGACCCATCGCAGTTTACCGTTCAGGACGGAGTTGAGGTTCAGCTGATAGCTGGTCAAAGGATCGTGATGTTACCCGGAACCAAAGCTTTACCGGGTTCTCATTTCACTGCCAGGATCACCGCGACCGCCAGTTTCTGTTGTGCGATTCCTTCGACTCCTGCCTCCCATGCTGCATCCGGATCAACGTCAATCGAAGAGGATGGTCTGGGTCATGAGTTTTACCGGTTGTATCCAAATCCAACCAGCGGAAGTTTCGTAATCGAGATGAATGACAACAGGAGCGAAGAAATGGTGACTGTAACGATAACAAATCTGCTGGGAAGTGAGATAATGAAAAGGTCGATGCCGAATTTGCCGCGTTATAAATTCGATCTATCTGAGCGTCAACAAGGTATTTACCTGGTTAGAATCACCAGAGGAACACAAACCGCAATCATTAAGGTGATCAGGTATTAACCTGCCTGATCACTTTTTCCCTTTTGCGGGGATTGGAAGAAAATTGCTGTGCCCTTTAAAGAACTGCTGGAACAGCGTTGGGCTGGATGAGGCGAAGAGCGCATCGGGGTTAAGGGATGTCTTAATGAAATAACGCTTCGTGGCAGAATCGACGGCTCCCTGGATCAGGATGGGGGAAGTACCATTGCCTTCGATGGTTAACTGAAATGGGAAGACTGGCGGAATCTGATCAATTTTATCTGCGAATTCCATATTTTGCGATTGTGATACGGAGCTGAAATATCTTACGGTTTTGGCCGAATCGGCTGGCATCCCGTCAACCATCCATTGATTCCCCGATCTTGTAATTACAAAGGAACTGTCGCCCGTGTAAACGAAGGTTAACCGGTTAACCGAATTCGGGTCGAATTTACATACCAGTTTATTTCTGTACCTCGACGGTTGGTCGCCGAACATCATCGATAAAAAGCCGTCGACCACGTAAACCTTATCATCACCGGCAATCCGGATATGTGATTTCACGATGATATTCTGACCTCTGCCATATCCCTGACCCTGATTCATCTGTGAAAATGAAAGCTTCCCGAGCCTGAAATCGGCGGTAGTCTCATCACCTTCCCTGATAACGACCCGGGTTGCGGCTGAATCGGTGATTTCGAATTCCTTCCATCCTGAAGGATCGGTGGCTGCAACGCGTTCGGGAATCGCATGGATGACGGCGCTGAGGATTTGCCGAATCGATTGCGTATCGGCCGGGAAAGACTGGTCTTTGAAACGAATGGTCCAGTTATTTCCGGAACCCGACAGGATCATAGCATCGGAACTGCCTTTCGGATAAATAGAAATGGAAGAAACGCGGGCTGAATCAATGGCGAACAGTTGACTTTTGAAGGTCCGGTCTCCCTTATGGCTGTCGTAAAGAAAAACCGCGGCTACCGCGACTAAAAGCACGATAAAAAGGATCAGCAGGGTTGAATTCTTGATTTTTTTCATTCGTGATTGATTTTTACCGAATCAGCCAGTACAGGATCACCGGTACCCTTTCGGGATCAGAAATAATTTTCGTTCATTCGTTTGATTCTCAGATTACGGCGGTATTGCCATCTGAAAAATCCGAAGCCGAGAACGAGCAGCATGGGAAGCAGGAAATTCAGGTATTTCAGAAAGGTTTTCTTCCCATCATCCATCTGGTCGATCGGGCGGGAGGTGACCTCCTTGGTCCGGAGATCGATCAAACCGGTGTCGTCCGACAACCAGTCGACCGAGTTGACAAACAGGTTCAGGTTGTCGGGCTGTATCTGGCGTGCCTGCTGACCTTCGCCGTTGATTGCAAAATCGCCATCCGAAACCACGATGATCCTTGAATTCAGGTTTCCGGACAGCTTCCCCGATAAAAGTCCTGCCACGGGAAGGTTTGCCAGCGGGAAATCGTTCGGCTGCCAGTTGCGGGAAACATTGAAGACCACAGGTACATTCTCGGCTCCCGATTTTTCAGAGGTAAATGCCAGCGGTGTGAAGGTTGCATCATTTCCGCGTCTCGCGTAATCGATCGAGCTGGCAAATTGCAGCACGACCGATGATAGTCCCTTGGTCACGGGATGATCGGCAAATTTGGTAATGACAGGAAGGTATGGGAACTGCATACTCGACTGGAAGCTCATCATGCCCTGTTGCTGGTTGACCATCACGGCGCCACAACTCTGATCGATGATAAAGTTCGGGTTGACCCTGATCCCTTTTTGCTCAAGCCATTGCTCCAGTCCGGTCGAAACAGCCTCTCCGCGGAGGTTCTGAAGGTCGCCTTCCACACGGTTCATCGCGATAAAGATGTTTTTGCCATAGGCCAGGAATGCATCCAGCTTAGCAAGCTGATCGGCCGGGATGGTATCCTTTGGGTTGACGATCACGAGGGTCTTGAATTTGTCCAGATCCGAAGTGAGATCATTAAGGTTAACCGGTTCGACATCATAGAGCACAGATAATGACTGCAACACTTGCATCATGGAACCCAGCGGCGATTCACCGTTGCCCTCGACAAACCCGATCCGGGGTTTATTTTCAACCGTCATTTTTTTAATGCTGGTCGACAGTGCGTATTCCATGGCTGCACCGGGCTGAATAAAGGGAATGATCTCTTTTTTATCGCCGTATTGAACCACGGCGCCCATGTATGCCTTTTGCTGTTTTACCTGATCTTTTTCCCTCACATTGATCAAAACCGGGCTGATCCCTTCCTGCATAGCCTTCTGTTCGGTGGCTTCATCTTTGTTTGGATTGATGAACTCATACATGACTTTGCCACCCGACCGGTTGGAATATTCGATCAGCTCATCTTTGAAATCCCTGCGCAGACGTGCGAAATCCGGAGGAAGTTCCTCACTGATGTATGCGGTAACGGTGACGGTCTGTTTCAGCGATTTTAGAATGTTCCGCGTGGCTTCTCCCAGGGTGTACCGCTTGTCGGCCGTAAAATCAAGCCTGACAAAAAAACGGTCAGCCAGCAGGTTGACAAGAATCAGCACGCCGAAGATTAACAAAAGGTATGTAGCGGTCGATTTTCGGTTTTTCATCTTATCCTGTTATTGACTATTTAAATTTTTATTCATGATTTTAGCTTACCAGATTTCTTTTCGAAAGAGCCATCTCCGTTCCCATCAGTCCGAGGAAAATGATGGAAAGAAAATAGATAACATCCTTTGAATCGATCACCCCACGTGCCATGCTTTCGAAATGTGTGCTGATGCTCAGGTAATTGAGGATTCCGCCGATCCAGCCGAGCGAGTTGCTCCCCATGAGCCCGAACAGGAGGTGAAAGAAAATTCCGATGAACAGGGCGATCAGGAAGGCCACGATCTGGTTTGATGTGATGCTGCTGGCAAACATCCCGATGCTGATGTAGCAGGCGCTCATGAATAAAAGTCCGAGGTATCCCAGCCAGATTGCCCCGTGATCAGGTTTCCCGATGCTTGCAACCGAAATGTAATAGGGCAGGGTGAGCGCCAGTGCGATACAGATCAATACCAGGGCCGACAGGAACTTGCCGGTGATGATCTGCCAGTCGGTGACAGGTTTGGTGACCAGCAGTTCGAGGGTGCCGGTCTTGCGTTCTTCTGACAGCAATCCCATGGTCACGGCGGGAATAAAGAAAAACAGCGACCAGAAAGCGATTCCGAAGAACGACTGCAGGGTCGCCTGGTTCACCAGGAAGATGTCGCTCCCGAAAAGCCAGGTAAAAAAACCGCTGAACCCTAAAAACAGCAGGATCATGACATAGGCCATCAACGAATCGAAGAATGACCAGAGCTCACGTTTCGCAATTATCCAGATTTGTTTCATACAACTTTTTATTGAGTGATTGAGTGAATGAGTGAATGAGTGATTAGATTTTTATTATTGCCTGGTACCTGATTTGAATTTTGAATTAATATTTTTTCCCCTAATCGCTATTCGCTAATCCCTTCTTTGAATTTTGAATTAATGTTTTTTCCCTAATCGCTATTCGCTAATCCCTAATCCCTTCTTTGAATTTTGAATTAATATTCTTTCCCCTAATCGCTATTCGCTAATCCCTAATCCCTTCTTTGAATTTCAATTTTTTCTTCGCTGCCCTTTTCAGTTATTGATCGTCAGATCTCTGAACACCTCTTCCAGCTTGCGTTCAAGCGGCGTCATTTCGGTGAGTGACCAGTTGTTTTCGACACAGGCGCGGAAGATGGCTTTTCTTGAGCTTGTGCCGGGTTTACTCTGTACTTCAAACGCCTGGGTGTGCTCGGGAAGCAAGTCGACGAGTTCCACTGTTTCGAGTGATTGCAACCGTGCGAAGATCTGGTTACGATCCCCGTCCTCGATGGTCACCTTGAGGATTTCCTTGTCTTGAGCTTGCTTCCTCAATGTTGTCGCTGTTCCGTCGGCGACCAGTTTTCCTTCGCTGATGATCACGATCCGGTCGCAGGTAGCTTCAACTTCGGCAAGGATATGCGAGCAAAGGATTACCGTCTTTTCCCGCCCTATCCGCTTGATCAGCTCACGGATCTCGACAATCTGGTTGGGATCGAGGCCGGAAGTGGGTTCATCAAGGATCAGCACCTCGGGGTTGTGGATCAGGGCCTGGGCAAGCCCGACGCGCTGCTGATACCCTTTGGAGAGTTCGTTGATCTTTTTATACTTCTCGGTTTTCAACCCGCAAACATGTACCATCTCACGGATACGTTCCCGGATCTGGTTTGCCGGCACTCCCTGTAATTCTGCTACATACCGCAGGTAGTCGATCACCGGCATCTCCTTGTAAAGGGGATTCGATTCGGGAAGATAGCCGATGTGTTTTTTTACCTCGTCGGGGTGTTCCGTCACCGAGAAGCCGCCCACCTTCACGGTTCCTTCATTGGGTTGCATGAAACAGGTGATGATCTTCATGGTGGTGGTTTTCCCGGCGCCGTTCGGTCCGAGAAAACCAACAATCTCACCGGTATTTACCTTGAAGGATACATTGTCGACCGCCTTTTGAAAGCCATAAAGCTTCGTGATATTTTCGACACTGACTTCCATAAATGAATTTTTTTGCAAAAATATTTTGAAGATTTTTCTTTTAAAAATGTTTAACAATATTTTAACAAAACAAGGGTTTGCGGGTTGTCAACAAGCAGGAAAGCAATTGACGGTTCCATTTCCTTCGCGATCTGTGGTAATTATCAAACGGTATCAAAATCAAACAGAGTAATGCGCTTTTGAAATTCCATGGCTAATTTCTTGATATAGGAGATTTTTCGTTGTACATTTGGGATTGAGTAAATTTTATTAATTCTGACATTTTTACCTTAAGTTAGGTAAGTCTTAGTGGCGATTCATCATTTATTTTCGTTCATTGTATAGATAAAACATCGTTTCGTGACATTTCTCTCAAAGAAAACCGGACATTATGAGAACGCATTTTACCATTTTTTTTGTGGTCGTTCAGGTCGCCCTTCAGCTGCAGGCCCAGGTGGCCATCAATACCGATGGAAGTCAGCCCGATGCTTCTGCTATCCTTGACGCGAAATCAACAACCAAGGGCTTTTTACCACCACGAATGACCCATGTGCAGATGTATGCCATTCAGAACCCGGCCACCGGGCTCGTGGTTTTCTGCATTGATTGTGGTGCAAATAACTCCGGGTCGTTGGCGCTTTACATGGCCGATGCCTGGTGGGCGCTTTCGGCCACGTGCATCATTCCGCCGGCACCAACGGCCGCGACCCATGTTCCGTCGCCCAACCAGATCGTCTGGAACTGGAATACCGTGGCAGGCGCTACCGGATATATGTGGAACACAACCAATGATTATGGAACGGCCACCGACATGGGAACCGTTACATACAAGACCGAAACGGGGCTTAATTGCGGTACTTCCTATACCAGATATCTATGGGCATACAACAATTGTGGTGGGTCAGCACCGTCAACCATCCTTGCCCAAATGACTCAAAATTGCCCATTTTCATGTGGGCAACTCATCACCGATGCCCGCGACGGTAAAACCTATAACACGGTGCTGATCGGATCACAATGCTGGATGGCTCATAATCTTAATATTGGTGCCAGAATCAACGGTTCACAGAATCAGTCAAACGACCAATTGATCGAAAAGTACTGCTACAACGACCTGGAATCGAATTGCGACATTTATGGTGGTCTTTACCAGTGGAACGAGGCAATGCAATACGTGACCACACCGGGTGTGCAGGGAATTTGCCCCGAGGGATGGTATTTGCCGACCGATGCCGAATGGACTACTCTGACGACATTCCTTGGAGGTGAAAGTATTGCCGGAGGAGCGTTGAAGGAAACAGGAACTACACATTGGGCATCGCCCAATACAGGAGCAACAAACAGCAGCGGGTTCACTGCGCTGCCGGGGGGCTTCCGGTACACCAGTGGCAGTTTCTATAATCTTACATTAAGCATTCTCTTCTGGTCATCGTCGGAGTACTCAGCGTCGAATGCATGGTACCGGGAGATTTTTTATGATGAAGCGGATGTGGGCCGGGGCAACTACAACAAGATATACGGCATCGCGGTGCGGTGCGTAAAATAAATGAGCGATTGACAATAGACAATGGACAATTGTCAATTGTCAATTCTTAAGGCTTAATTAATGCCTGGTTTGAATTTTGAATTGGTTTTTTCCCCTAATACCTATTGCCAAATGCCTATGGCCCGATTTTTAACTTTCGTATTACCTTTGCCTCATCAACCGGATTAACCAGTGAAAATTAATCCGAAGATTATGAAAACAGTGAAACAATTTCTGCTGATCCTGCTGATCCTCCTCCCGTCGTTGTTACAGGCCATGGATAAAGAAATTCCTTTTACCCTCGACGACCGTGACCGGATCATCCGGACAGAGCAGAAAGTTGAATCACTCCGTACAGAGCTTAACACAAAAATAGACACAAAAGTTGACGCTCTTGATAAAAAAATTGATACAAAGTTCGATGGACTTCGAGCGGAAATGAACGCCCGGTTCGATCAGTTGTTCAACTTCCTGTGGGCCATCATCGGCATTTTCACCACCATGATGATCAGCGTGTTTGGCTTTGCATTCTGGGACCGTAAGCTTTCGCTGGCCCCTGTGAAAAAAGACCAGACCCGGATCATCGAATCCCTCCGCCAATTGTCAGAAACCCAGCCGAAACTCAGGGAGATACTTAAGAATGCGGGATTGCTGTAAGGCAGTGTCAAAAGTCTGAAAATCCTGTTCAGACCTTTTCCAACAGCGCATCATACATTACTTCGATCGGATGATACGCCCTCCGGCCTGTTCCGTCCTTGATCTGGTGACGGCAGGAGGTGCCGGGAGCGACGATGACCATCTCTTCGGTGGCTTTCCTTACCGCCGGGAATAAAACCAGCTCGCCGACTTTCATCGACAGATCATAGTGCTCCTTTTCATAGCCGAACGACCCCGCCATGCCGCAACACCCCGATTTAATTTCCTCTACCTCGTAGTTGATGGGGATGGACAGCATTTTTTTCGTGGTTTCGACCGATGCCAGCGCCTTTTGGTGACAGTGGCCGTGGAGGAGGATCTTTAACGGTTTGTCGGTGAAGAATTGATTGATTGACTGATTGACTGAATGAATGATTGATTGATTGGTTGACTGATTGATTGATTGACTGATTGATTGAGTGATTGAGTGATCTTTGAATTTGATATTTGCATTTTGCATTTCATTCACCACAAACTCATCAAACATCACTGCATGCTTTGCCAGGTTCAGGGCTGCTTCCTTCAGTTCGGGATCGACCAGATCGGGGTATTCGTCGCGGAAGGTGAGAATGGCCGAGGGTTCGATGCCGATTAGTGGGGTATCCGCGGTTATCATGTCCTTTAGCTTTGAAACGTTGGCATTGGCCAGCTTTTTCGCTTTCCGGATCAATCCTTTCGACAGAAACGTCCGCCCGCTCTCTTCATGATCGGGGATGATGACGCGGTAGCCCAAAGCATTCAGCAGTTTGATGGCTTTAATGCCAATCTCTACATCATTGAAATTCGTGAACTCGTCGGCAAATAAGTAAACCGTCAAATCCAGCTTTGAACTTTCCGGTTCCGCTCCTGCACCGGCGTTCTCTTGAAAAGTGGCTTTCACCTCCTTGTTTCGCTGATTCAATTCCTGGTCGTGTCTTGCAGCCCATGCCCTAAGCGTTGTCGAATAGAGCAGGGGAATGTCGCGTTTTTGGGCAAAGCCAAGAGTATTTTTTGTAATTCCTGAGAAAAACCGGTTCTTCTGGAAAAAGTTGAAAAGACCGGGAACAATGCTTCCAAGTTTATTGATGGAGGTGATATTGGCGATAAGCCCCGACCGGAGCGGAATGCCATTCGCATCGTAGTAATGCTGGAGGAATTCGGCTTTAAGTTTGGCAATGTCGACATTCGACGGGCATTCAGCCTTGCAGGCCTTGCACGACAGGCAAAGGTCCATCACATCATAGATCTCCCTGTGATCAAAAGGATTTTCTTTAGAGGAATTCGTAAGGAATTCCCTGAGGATGTTCGCCCGCGCCCGTGTGGTGGTGTTCTCCTCTTTGGCAGCCATGTACGACGGACACATCCACCGTCCGGTGATGACGGTATTGCGGCAGTCGCCCGAACCGTTGCACTGCTCCGCCGCAAGGAGAATACCGTGATTATGCGAGAAATCGAAAACCGTCGCGATCTCCCGGGCAGGCTTACCGGGCTCAAACCGCAGGCTGGTATTCATTTTTGGCGTATCAGTGATCTTGCCGGGGTTGAAAATATGGTACGGATCCCACAGTGACTTGATCTCCCTGAAAAGCCCATAATTGTGTTCTCCCAGCATGAAGGGGATGAATTCGCCGCGTAGCCTTCCATCACCATGCTCGCCTGACAAAGATCCCCGGAACTTCTTGACAATTTTGGCAGTTTCAAAGGCAACGGTATGAAAAAGCTCCACATCACCGGGATCTTTCAGGTTAAGCACCGGTCTGAGGTGTAATTCTCCGGAACCGATATGGGCGTAATACACACAAGCGAGTCCCAGCCCGGCCATCATTTTGTTAAATTCATCGATATACGCTGGCAGGTTTTCCGGGTGAACCGCGGTGTCTTCGATGACCGGCACGGGTTTCCGGTCGCCAGGATAGTTGGAAAGCACGCCCAACCCGGCTTTCCGGAGATCCCATACTTTTTTCAAATCGGGAGGAAAAACGATCGGGTAATGGCAGCCCAGGCCCTGTGATTTCATCTCCTCCACCAGGTCATGGTAGATTGTCATGATCTCAGCCCTGGTTTCGCGGGCAAATTCAATGATCAGGATGGCGCCCGGATCCCCCTCGATGAAGAATCGGTTCTGCCGCTGGGTGATGTTGTCTTTCGTGCAATCCATGATGGGCTTATCCATCAGCTCGACCGAACCCGGACTGTATTTCAGCGCCACCAGGTTGGCCTCGAGCGACTCCTCTACCGTGCGGCAATGAACACAGATTAACGCCTTCTCCTTGGGCGGCAACGGCACCAGGTTCAGTTTGATCTCGGTCATGAACATCAGTGTCCCCTCAGAACCTGAGATGAGTTTGGCCAGATTGAATGACTGAATGACTGAATGACTGATTGATTGATTGATTGATTGATCGACTGACTGATTACCTGATTGTTTTTCCCTAATACCTAATGGCCAATGCCTCATGTCTGAATCTGCATTTTGCATTTTGCATTTTGCATTTTGCATTTCTTGAAAAAACGGTTCCATCCCCAGCAGCAAATCCAGTGCATATCCCGTATTCCGTCGATGTATCCGCGGATCGGGGTACTCCTTCCGGATCTCTTCCTGGTTGACCGGATCGGAAAGAATCTCCAGGATCTGCCGGTAAATCTTGTTTTCAAGGGTTTCACCGGAACATTTTTCCTGAAATTCTTCCGACGTCAGATCCCTGAATTCAACTTCCGACCCATCGCTTAAAAATCCTTTAACAGAAATCACATGGTCGCGGGTGCTGCCATAGAGGATCGAATGGGCGCCGCAACTGTTGTTCCCGACCATCCCGCCCATCATGCAGCGGCTCGAGGTGCTGGTCTCGGGTCCAAAGAAGAGGCCATGACGGGATGCGAAGGCGTTCAACTCATCGAGGATCACCCCCGGTTGAACCCTGACCCAGCGTTCTTCGGCATTGAATTCAAGGATGGCGGTCATATAACGGGACACGTCGACCACCAGCCCGTTTCCGACCACCTGGCCGGCCAGCGAAGTGCCGGCTGTCCGGGGGATCAACGGGTTGCCGGTTTCCCGGGCGAAGGCGATCAGCCGGGAAATGTCGGCGGCATGGCGGGGACGGGCTACTCCCAACGGTTTTTCCCGGTAGGCAGAGGCGTCGGTTGCATAAAGGATGCGGCTTGCTTCATCCAGAAAGATCTCTCCTTCAAAGCCGACCCGGAGTTTCTCAATCTGATCCTGGAAATTATCTTTATTCATTGCATATAAAATCTTAAATTCCTATGATGACCGACCTGTCCTGCCTATTTTCACAAACATTCTTGTTTCCCAACATTCTCTGTGTACCTCCGGGATATTATTTACCCAGATAATCAGAGTAAAATACACGAGGTACCGCTGAGAAAATACACGAATTTTACAGGTCAGATGCCTTTTGATAATAAGTCGATCAATCAGACAATATTCGTTTTTTATCTCGCAAATATGGTACTTCACTACACTCAGTTTTGCATTTTACATTTTGTATTTTATATTTGAATATTTGAACCGGACCGAAGCGGAGTACGGCAAAGCCAATCTCGAATTTGTCCTTTAATCAGACCACCTGAATTATCTTGTTATTACTTTTTGATTGTTTAGCCGTTTTTCAATATCCTTAAATTCCAGATCATTTTTCAGCGCTATAAACTCTTCCTGGCGTTCCATTCGGGCGATATCATTAAATCCTTTTACAATGGCCATGTTCAATTGTTTAAGTGCCAAATCCTGCTTACCCTGCCGGGCATATACCCGTGCCCGCAAATAATTGGCTTCCGGATTTTGAGGCTCGATAAGTTCGTAGATATCGATCACCTTCGCGGCAGTCGGATCGCTCCCTTTCGACAGTTCTGAGCCCGACTGCATGTAGCAGTAAAGGCCCATGAATGCGAGCATCCGCCGGTTATACAGGGTATCTTCACGGAAAAAGAAATCTACATCATGTGTTTCCCGGCTCACATCCTCTGGCATTTTCCGGCCACAGTTCTCCGGTTCCCCCTTCCCATGCACACTTTCTCTTTCTTCATTCCTCCTTCTTCCTTCCTCCTTCTCACTTTTCCCTTGATCCTTGATCTTTGATCCTTGATCCTTCCCGCTTCCCCCTTTGTTTTTCGTCGCCATATTAACTTTCCATTCCTTCCACCAACCCATATCTTTACTGAGAACCGCATCCATCAACTGTTGCCGTTCCGTTTCTTCCTTCCTCATCAACGATTCTCTGTATTGCTGTTGACGGATATAAAGCGAACTGTGGGTGATGGAATCCATGAATTGGGTAAAGGATGAGAGCGGCGACAGGTCGTGAAGGCACGACAGGGCAAACCGGCAGACAGCCAGGGCATCCGGCAGATATTCTTTCCGGAGGTTCGTCGATATTTCCAGATCCGATTCACGGGCAATGAGGTTCGTAAGGGCTGTGTCGGGAAGAATCTGTCGGTCGCGCATGGCATTCGTAGTGATCCAGCGGAAAGCCTTTTCCATCTCTTCTTCTGGCGGCCATTCGTGAATTCCCGGCCAGGTAGCGATATGATGACGGAATCCCGCTTCACGCAGGGGCTTTTCAAGCGACAATAACTCCCCGACATTGAAGTCCCCCCATCCGGCCATCCCGTAATAATCGAATTGAAATGGCGGGGCATATCCGTTTCCCGAAAAACCGGCTCCACAACCAATCACACCGCGTACTTTAAGAAAGTAGAGGCCGGTAAGCGACGCCACCCGTGCGCCACCCGAAAATCCCATCAGGTAAACCCTGCCGGTGTCGACCGGATAAGTCGTAACGATTTCCTGAACAAGGGTCCTGATAATTTTCTGCGTCGTGTCGACCGGCAAACCATTTTTTATGTCGTTGGAACCCACCATCAGATAGCCGAACCGTTCGGACAGCGACTTATACCGCTCAAGTGGCAGTGAACCGGCCCCGTGCGGATCAAAGGCGATGATCAGCGGGAACAGTGGTACCCTTGCGGTATCATAATCCGGCGTTTTCAACGCAGTCGGATAATCGGCGAAGCTTCCGGGGATCAGCAGTGCATAGGACCGGGAGTGATCGCTCCGGCAAACGATGGTTGAATGGATGATGCCAGGCTTCGGTAACGCCGTAAAAGCTTCCCGGGTAAACTGCCTGCCCTGCGTACAGGAACCGGTGAGGATCCACAACGACAGGATGGATGTGAAAACGCAAGCGAAACCGCAACCGGGTTTCCGGTTAAAAACCGGCATCAAGAGTTTGTTCCCAAAACCAATTTTCACGAAAAACAGGACGCTGACTGAATTCGAAGCGTTTTTGCAATCAGTTACATGCCTTTTTTCAGACAGGATACAATTCATTAATATCTGTTTTTCGGAGCAGGATCAATTATTTCTTGTAAAAATTGGTCGATTCAAAGATCTTGTCGGCCGACTTGGCAATAAACCCACTATATAGTTTGCCATCCGATTCGGGATACCGTTTGGCGAATTCGTAATAACAGCCGGGAATTTCATAATCCCCTTCCAGGAATCTGAATTTCACCATCCCGGCCTTGATGCTCGATTGCTCCAGCAACTCTTCCGGCGTTCCCTGAACCTCGCCGCCACCGTCGTTGATCAGAAATCCATGGTTTTTCAGAAATTCGTTAACCTTATGAATCGTGTCGTACTTTTTCAGCCGGTTCACACTAACCGTGAAATGGTTGGCGCAGAAACCATTGACGTACAGCCAGCCTGCATATTCCGATTCCTGTCTGAGCTTTTCATAGACACCGAAAGATGGAGCGCCTGACTGATTACCGGAAAAGATAAGATCATCCGAATTGAGCATGGCAGCGGGAATCGTGTTCACCCATTTTTTAACGGTTTCCTGTAAAAACGGACTGAATTCCTCAACTTTCAGCTCACTGATGAAAACCCGCGGGGCATCCGGATCAGCGGAATGTTCAAAGTGTTTGGCATATAGCTTCTTCGATTCAAAATGGTAATCTCCCTTGAATTCGTACCCGCTAGCAAGGAAAACCTTTAAAAGCTGGTCGATCCCGATCAGGGGGTGCCCGAACGTACGGAAAGCAATGTGATCGTTGATTACCGTTTCGCCTTCAGCAACAAAGAGATCGTATACCTTCTTCGTCGAAGGATTCTGGGTGGTATAGATATCCCAGAGTCGTTTAAAAATATCTTGATGGTACATATAATTTCAGGTTAATTGTTTCAATTTGGTGAACTGTCACAGTTTTAAAAATTTCATCAAAAATAATGAAAATCATTTTGCCGGGAAATAGCGACAATCGTGCAGCAGGTTACATTACCAATCATTCGCGGAATTTTCGTACCTTGGCTACATGATTTCATTGCATTCCGCCCCGTATTCTTATTATTGATCCTGAAATGATTTCGAATTATCTGAAAGCCATTTATGCCACCGCTTCGCAGGGTGATGCGCCACCACACATGGAGGTGATGGTTGATGATATTGCCGAAGTGCTTAACGCGACCAATGTAAATAACATCCTCCATCAGTATTATCGGGCAGGGAGAGGGGAAGATCCGGTCGTTCATTTCTATGAGACGTTTTTGAGCGAATACGATCCGGCAACCCGTAAGTATACTTTCCCGGCCGAGGCGATCAAACTGACCGTTCCTGAATTTACACATCCATCAAATCAACCCATTCATGAAATCAACAGCAAAAACAGTCGACGAATATATGGCCGAGGTTCCGGAGGATCGGAAAGAAGCCCTGGTGAAACTAAGGAATACGATTCTTGATAATCTTCCGGAAGGTTTCAAGGAAGAGATGGGTTATGGCATGCCCGGCTACGTAGTGCCGAAGTCAATTTATCCCCAGGGATACCAATGTGATCCGAACGTATCCCTTCCTTTCATGGGATTTGCCTCACAAAAAAATGACATTTCGTTCTATCACATGGGGATGTATGCCGATCAGGCTCTTTACGATTGGTTTATCGATGCGGTTACCATGCGGAACGGCAAAAAACCGAATGTTGGGAAAAGTTGCATCCGGTTCAGAAAAAGTGGAGATATCCCCTATGAACTGATCGGGGAACTTGTGGCGAAAATATCAGTGGAAGACTGGATCAAGACCTATGAGGAGAAGTTTTTGAGAAGGAAAAGTTAGACGAAGAGCGGACAAGAATGGACAATGGACAATGGAAAGTTGAAAACGGAAAACGGAAAACAGAAAACGATTTGAGGATTTGAAGATTTGAGAATGTGCTGATGTGAAAATGAAAAATTTTAATCCTTGAACCCTGAAACTCTGAAACCCTGAAACTCTGAAACGCGAAACGCAAAACGCGAAACGCGAAACAACTGTATGGATATAAGCATTTTTACCGACAAAAACATGAAACCTGATGAAGGGTCGTTGGCGGGTGCCCTGAAGGAAACCTATCCGTATTGGGTGGAGATCGGTGATTATGTTAAAAGCGTTTACCCTGCAGTCATGGCGGACTGGAGCTATCCCGGTCCAAAATATGGCTGGAGTTTCCGGATGAAGGATAAAAAAAGGGTCATCATCTATCTATTACCACGGGATAGCTATTTCAAGGTGGCTTTTGTCTTCGGGCAAAAAGTGTACGGGAAAATACTCGAAAGCAAGGTCTGTAACGAGATAAAAAACGAACTTTCGTCTGCCCGTGAGTATGCAGAGGGCAGGGGGATCCGGATCGAGGTCAGGGGACCGGAGATCCTACCCGACATCAGGTTACTGATCGATATAAAAGTATCATGAGTTGTATTCAACTACCAATAATTATTGACAAATGCAGCATCGAAAAGCCTTTTCAGGAATTGTGGGATTTTTAATTCTCATGTTGGTTGCCGGTGTTTCCCCACTGGTTCTCAATGGACAGAAACTTCCGGTACGACAGCAGATACCGATCGACACCGGCTGGCGTTTTCACCTGGGCCACGCAGCCGATCCATCGAAGGATTTCAACTATTCAATTGCGAACATTTACGCAAAATCCGGGAAAGCGGAGGATTGTGCGATTGGACGGAAATTCGACGATTCAGGGTGGCGTAAGATAAATTTACCGCACGACTGGGCTGTGGAATTACCCTTTGTGAAATCCGATAACCCGGATGTGGTTTCCCACGGATTTAAACCTGTTGGAGGACTGTTTCCTGAAACCTCGATTGGCTGGTACCGGAAGTCGTTCGATCTTGCAGCTTCCGACTCGGGAAGGCGATTCTTTGTCAGATTCGACGGGGTTTTTCGCGATGCCAAATTCTGGTTAAACGGATTTTATCTGGGTACCAACGAAAGCGGTTATGTCGGGATTACCTGGGATATAACCGATTATATTGATTTTCACAATCCCAATGTACTGGTTGTACGCGTGGATGCTACACAATATGAAGGATGGTTTTATGAAGGGGCAGGCATCTACCGTCATGCATGGCTTGTTTCAACCGATAACCTGCACATTGCTGAAAACGGGATTTTTGTACAATCGGGTATTAAAGATGGAACCGGGTACATTCTGGTCGAAACGACTCTTAAAAACCAGTATCCCTTTCCCGATCAGCCTTTCTCACTGACGCCGCCTCCTGTCAACAGGTTTGACGGTACTTCGCCGGTGGAGATCAATGCCAAAATCCGCGACCGGAATGGTAAAGTGGTCGCACTGACCAACCTGGGGCCCGAAGCGGTATCCCTTCAAGCCACGAAATTCATCCGCCGGCGCTTGCAGATAGAAAATCCCCGACTGTGGAGCCCCGACGATCCTTATCTTTACCGGCTTAGTGTGACCGTCAAATCCGGCTTCGGACCGGTTGACAGCATGACCATCCGGTTTGGCATCAGGGATATCCGGGTTGATGCGGATTCCGGTTTTTTTCTCAATGGGAAGAACATGAAGTTATTCGGGGTGAATTGTCACCAGGATCATGCCGGAGTCGGCGCGGCGCTTCCCGATTACCTTCAGTATTACAGAATAGGATTGTTGAAAAAGATGGGGGTGAACGCCTATCGCACAAGCCATCACGCACCTGCCCCCGAGCTGCTGGATGCCTGCGACAGCCTGGGAATGCTGGTTCTTGATGAACAAAGGTTGTTGAACAGCAGCCCCGAGTATATCGACCAGTTCAAACGGTTACTCCTTCGCGACCGGAACCACCCGTCGGTCTTTATGTGGTCGATCGGCAATGAAGAAGGATACCTGCAAACCAACAGTTTTGGTAAACGGATCGCGCAAACATTTATTCAGCTTCAGCAGCAGATCGATCCGACCCGTACCTGCACTTACGCGGCCGACCTTCCAAACTGGTTCCCCGGTATCAATGAGGTGATCCCCGTACGAAGCTTTA